>CAZZDT010000107.1:0-8337 GCA_964652435.1 uncultured Bdellovibrionales bacterium | reverse complement strand
GTCAAAAATCCGTACAATTAGGTCCCCGGGATGCCGAAGCACATAGCAACTTGGGCACCACGCTCAGAGAACTGGGTAGATTACAGGAGGCAGAGGCAAGCTATACACAAGCGATAAAGTTGAGGCCAAACTTTGCCGCGGCTTATTGTAATTTGGGTAATGTTATCTATGAGAAGCAAGTAATCCCGGCGGCAGCTATCTTACTGAAAAAGGCTTTAATACTTGACCCAGTCTTTCCACTTTCATATTTGCACTTTTCAAAAATTCAGCTTAGGTCTGCAGGAGAAAAATCCGCAGTTGAAATTCTAAAGAAATGTACATTAGTTGACCCATATCAAAAAGAGGCACTTATCGAATTAGGTATTAATCATAAAAACCTTGCCAATTATAAAGAAGCAGAAGTGGTTTTTAAAAGGACGTTACAATTTCACCCGAGTTCTTTCGAAGCTTTTGCTAATCTCGGAAATATTTATAAGAAGCGGAACGAAAATAGTAAAGCGCTCCTTTATTATAAGTTTAGTATTTGCCTTAAACCGGATAGCGCTCCCACATTCAACAATTTAGCCAATTTGTTTAGGGCGACTTGGAAATACAAATTAGCAATCTCGTATTTTATAGTAGCCAATCGATGCGATCCGTCTTTCGCCGAAGTTTATAACAATTGGGCTAATAGTCTCAATATGATTGGTGAGCATGACCAAGCACTTCGTATATATAATCGCGCGATTTCGCTCGACCCTAGTCTGGCTAACGTTCATAGTAATAAACTTCTGTGCCTTAACTATTCACCTTGTTGTTCTCCCGAATTTATCTTCAAACAACACCTACATTTTCAAAGACGTTTTCAGCCTTCACTGCTGAATAAAGTTAAACGCCTGCCAGTTACGGAGGTGCGTTCAACTCCACTTAGAATTGGTTACATTTCGTCGGATTTTAGGCGGCACTCGGTAGCTTACTTTATAGAACCAGTGTTGGAGCATCATGATAGAGCGAGAGTAGAGACATTTTGTTATTACAACAACAGGACGAATGATGAGATCACAAAACGATTAATGACGTTTTCTCACAATTGGAGAAACATAAGAGGGCTAACTGACGATATTGTTTCTGAACAGATCAAACATGACGGAATTGATATCCTAATAGACCTTAATGGTCATACTAATGGAAACCGACTCGAATTATTAGCACTAAAACCCGCGCCGATACAAGTCACCTGGCTTGGCTATCCCAACACTACCGGTTTGACAGTGATTGACTACAGAATCGTCGATGATATAACCGATCCACCAGGCAAAACTGAGCATTTACACACAGAACACTTAATTAGACTTCCAAGCGGCTTTCATTGCTACAAAGGAGACACATCAGTCAAAGCAGCGCAAGAGCCGCCCTGTGAAAAAAATGGATTCATAACCTTTGGGTGTTTTAACAATTTAAATAAGCTTAATGCTCCCCTCCTCACAATTTGGGCAGACCTTCTGTCCTCGATTCCTGATTCTCGGCTTATTCTCAAGGGTCGTCAAGTTGCTGATACCGGACCCTCCATTTTAAACTTTTTCGATAACAAAGGAAATTTAGGGGGCCGGGTAGATCTTTATGACCGCACGACCGACCGCGTTGAACACCTAAAGCTTTACGACAAAGTAGACATCGCCCTAGATACACTCCCATTCAACGGCGCCACGACCACTTGCGAAGCACTTTGGATGGGTGTTCCCGTAATAACCTCTCCAGGTGAAACGCATGCCGGACGGGTAGGCGCAAGTATATTGCAAAACATCGGCGCTCACTGTCTAGTTGCAGAGAACCATGATCAATACGTAAACATAGCCACAAACCTATCGCGCGACAAAATACGTATCAATTATCTACGGAAAAACTTACGACATAAAATGCTCTCTTCACCATTGTGCGACGCGCCCCAGTTCGTTAAACACCTGGAAGACGCACTTTATGAAATGAAAAAGAGATCCGCAAACAATTAGCACTCGACGTCTACGATTTGCTTTTGGAGCCTACTTAGAACAACAAATTAATTGCAAAAAAAAAGGGGGGCCGCAGCCCCCCTAATTCCTTGCTCAATGATCAAGTAACGAAAATAAAGTCATTGTTACTGAATGCTGCTTCAACCGAAGAGATTGAGTCTATGTTGGTAAACGCAGCAATTAAGTCAGCCGCTGCGATCTGGTTATCCGTAGCAAGGTTCGAGTCGACATACAGTTCAAACCTGCTTTCGGTAGTATTGAAGAAACCGACAAGTGCGTCACCGGTGTCTGTCATCTTATTTGACAGAGCTGTTTCGAATGCGCCAAAGCTGGCGTATCCGGTGTCGTTAATTAACATGACGCTGTATGCAGTCCCTGCTGTGGCGGATCCAATGGAACCCTCATAGTAGCTTGAAGCGGCGACGGGGTTAGCCGCACCACCGTTAAGCGAACCAAGACCGGATACGTCAAACGTCATGCTGTCGTCAGCAGACGTAAAGTCGGATATGATGTTTGTACCCGCATCGTTGGTTGTATCATTCGCAGCATCTGCGAAAATCAGACTATCGCGTCCACCACCAAGGGTAATTGTGTTGGTACCGCCGTTCACAGTGAGGGTGTCATTACCTGAGCCACCGGTAATTGTGTTGTTACCAGCTTCAGCCGTATATGTTAACCGACCAGTATAGGCGCTAGCATCAAGTGTATGGTTGGTACCTACCACTGCACCCAGGTTAAGGTTGGCTGAACCAGTCACAACAACTGTACCGTTTGTGTTTATATTCAAACCAGTACCTGCGGCACCGTCTGTATCACCGCCATCAGGTGTAGCACCGGCAGCTGAAGCGGATATCGCGTTAGCCGATGAACCAGTCGAAATTAAGTTAACCGTTTCAACTGTCGCGGCGTTAATAGCCATACCACCAGCACCGGAGGTGTTGTTGTTACCACCGTTGTTGTCAAGGGCACCACCGTCACCACCGATTACAGTCACGCCACCACCAAGCGAGATTGTGACGGAGTTTGACCCGCCATCTAGCTCGTTCGTGATCTGAATGCCGTCGGCACCAGCACCGCCGTTGAAGTTGCCTGACCCAGTAGTTGCACCACCGACACCACCTGTGATGTCAGCAGCGAGCTCGATAGTGTCGCCGGACTCTACACCGGTTAGAGACAATGAATCAGTACCAGCTGTTGGCGCCGATGTGTTAGCAGCAGTACCGGCTGTACCGGTGGTTGCCGTCGCAAACCTGAAGGTGTCTATTGTGCTAATATTCTTGAAGTCAATTGTAGCAACTGTAGAAGTCGTTGACTCAAGCTTTTCAATACTTGTAGCAGCTCTAATAGCAGTCTGGAGAGCGGCAGAGATAGTAGTATCAGCAATCGCCAGTGTGTCCGTCCCATCGCCACCGTTAACAGTGTCGGCGGAGGTGTAGTTGGCTGCTGCGAATGCAAACCTATCATTACCGGAGCCACCAGTTGCAGTGACGTTGGCGTTACCAACGGCAACGTTTAATGCCCCTGAAGCACCGCTACCATCAATTGTTGTGATTGATGTCGGCGTAGTTGCACCTGATAGTGTAAGTGCTTGATCACCCGTTAAGTTCAAAGTTGTGATAGCTGCACCAGTGTTGATCAAGTCTACACGGCTAGCATTACCGGTACCATTAAACGTAAGGGTTGTTACACCAGTACCATTAATGTCTACCTCGAGTGCGTTCCCGCCCGCCGAAGTCGTGCCCGCGCCATCTAGGTTAATTGTATGCGATGTAATAGATGCTGCAGCAGAAACATCGAGGTCGTTGTTTGACCCACCGGTATCAGTTATTGAGTCAAGTGTAAGCGACTGACTACCGCTTATCGTATATGCTAGGGCACTGGTGTTAACTGTTTCGTTGTCAACCTCGAGGTTAGTAACATCACTCTGCGCAGCGACGCTTAGGCCGGCGCCTGGGCTGTTAAGGTAGATATTTTCTATTCCTGAGATATTTGGAACCGTGACCGAATTAAACATTTGGATCGTGTCTGTGCCGGCACCACCGACTAAGTTATCACCAACACTCAAGGTGCTTGGCGAATTAGTACCAATAAACGTGTCATTGTTAGCCGTACCGGTCAGGTTATCAATACCTGTTGTCAGTGTGAAAGTTGAACCGGTTGGTGTTGCGGATGTCACACCCGAACCGGATCGTGACTCATTTTGACCAAACGAGATAAAGTGGTCTAGCGCCGACGTGAATGTACCGGCTGTAACAGCCGCAGCAACGTCTGCGTTTGCTGCCAAGTAACCCTCAGCATCGAATGCCGCCAAAGACGTGTTTGGCGCACGGTTTTCAGACTCTCCAAAAGCCTGATAGTGAGCAAATACGTTTGGGAAAACGCCACTTGCAACGGCGTTCAGAACGTCAATGTTCTGCACAGCATAGTAAGCTGGGTCGAACGTCGAGTTAGGCGCCCTTAGCTCTTTTCCACCAAAGAGGGTATAGTGTTGCAGGGCACTGTTAAAAATACCCTGTGATATCGCCACGACAACATCTGAGTTGTTCGTGAGATAGAAGCTTTCATCAAAAACTGCGGAAACTGACATATTAGAGTCCACTCCATTTTCTAGTTAAAAAATGACGGCGCTGATTACGTAATCCAACAATTTCAACGCCGGGCTAGCGACCGCCCCCAAAACAGGTCGTTGACCTGTTTTGGGAGCTACCGCTGGCTCGCTAATTGATCCGAAACTAACACTCCGAATCATATTTGTACAGTAAATACTTTACAGGCAGAAAAAAATCAAGCGATTGTTTTTAAATTTTTAAAGAAAATTAATGTTTTTCGTCACTTACCACTTTTTCTTCAAGCATAGCTAAATGTGCAGCATGAGCTTCCATAAACTTAACTGCAGCTGGACGACCCAGGAGATCTACAATCAATCCTCCGTAAGAATTAGCTAACGCGCTCAGGATTTCTGCGGCTGTCGCGTCCTCCTTAGCCGTTTTGAGGGCCTGCTGTAATGCGGGTTCTATTAGTTCTTTTGCGATTCTAAGAACTTTCTCCTTGTCTTCTGGAGGTATTTGTCCTGGTCCATCTCCTATCAAATTTTGGCTCATGTAATTTCTCCTATTGCGAGTGCTTATTTTTCCTGGAATCAGCTATTCTTCGTTTAGTCCTCGGGATAGAGCATCCAAAATCGGCTTTACGATATAATTTAGCGCTGTTCGCTCCCCGGCATTAATAAGAACCTCCGCCGGCATTCCAGCCGAAAGCTTGATACCTCCCAGTTTTTCTCGCTCGTACTTGGGAATTTCTATAATGGTCGTAAAGTAGGGAAGCCCGGTCGCCTCATCAAAGAGCGCGTCACCTGAAATCGACTTCACATTGCCATAAATAGTTGGGGTGAGTCTCGCATTTAATGCAGTAAGTCTTACTTCCGCATTCTGCCCTACTTTCACATCATCCACATCAGTAGGCGAAACCGTTGCCTGTACAAGCAAATCGTCGTCTTTCGGGACTATTTCCATTAAAATATCACCGGGCCTGACCACACCACCGAGAGTATGAATCTTTAAAGCCTGGACTACCCCGGTTATTGGAGCACGAATTTCAATACGTTGAAGGACGTCTTTTGCTACTAACAGCCGCTCTTTTATATCATCGATGTCAGCTTTTACATCCCTCAAATCTTCTGAGACTTCTTCCTGAAAACGCTGCATTACACTAATTATTTGATTTCGCGCCTCTCCTTGCGCGCTGCGTGCCCGAGCTATTTGAGCGCTATCATTTCCAGCCGCCCCCTTCAATTGAACTATTGCCCTCTCTACGGCTAATAGCCTTGACTTCGGATAAAACCCTTTCTCATACAATTCTTTGAGGCCAACGATTTCTTCCTTAAAGATCTGATATTGCTCTATCCGGGCCGCCCTTTGAATTTCCAATCCATCTATTTCCTTTGCCAGTTGATCGATTCGCAGCTCGAGTATCTTAATATGGCCGGAAAGAGTATCTCGCCGCGTCCGAAATTGTTTTTGCTCCGTTTCTATTATGTCGAGAACAGCTGGATCGGCCGACGCGCGCTCTAACAGCGGCCCAGTAAATTGAATGTCATCTTCATTAGCTAGCTCAGACTGCAGTCGAGATTCTTGAGCCAAGTATCTATCTAATTGCCCGTAGAATCTTTTAACGGCTGCATTAGCCTGCAACGGATTAAGGCGGATTAGCAACTCGCCCTTACTTACAACCTGGTTTTCGGCCACGAATAGTGCCGAGACTATGCCTCCCTCAAAGTGCTGTATCTTTTTCCTCTCGCCTTTCACCGTCAACGTAGCCCCCGCAGCTATTGACCTAGCTAATGGCGCGATAGCTGACCAAGACCCTAGCACTAAAAACACAGAGAAAATAACACATACGCCAAGAATTGCGGGTTTAGCACTGGAAGAAGACGGGCGCGTCGAGCTCAACTGCATATCGGGATATTCGTTAACTGAGCCCAATTTATTTAATGGTTCTTTCAACATTTAATTGACTCTTTTATCCAATAAAGTAGCACAGTTTGACTAGGAATTCGCTGGTTGCGGTGCTGTGCTTCCGATCCTGTTTGCCCCAAGTTCACTTAGTATCTCTTCTTTAGGCCCTGATTTTACGAGAGTTCCATCTTTCATTATTATTATTTCGTCGACGACTGCTAATAAAGAAGGCCTATGACTAATGACAATTATAATCGTATTCCGGCTTTTTGCATCCTTAATAGCCGCTGCGAGGGCATTCTCACCAGCTGCATCGAGACTTGAATTAGGTTCATCTAATATCAGAATATTTGGATTTCTATACAACGCCCTGGCTAGAGCAATTCTTTGTCGTTGTCCTCCAGATAACATTTCACCCGCGGCGCCGAGAACGGTGTCGTACCCTTCCGGCAATTGAAGTATCATTTCGTGAACGCCGGCCCGCGAAGCAGCTTCAACTACTGAATCGGAGGAAATTTCCTGAAAACGCGCGATGTTTTCCGCAACCGTACCACTAAATAATTCTACGTCTTGGGGCATATATCCGATGAATTCCCCAAGTTTTTCCATGTCCCACTGTTGTATATCAGCGTTGTCATATCGCACTGCACCCCGAATTACTGGCCAGACACCAACCAAGGCACGGGCTAGTGATGACTTTCCGCAACCACTTGGACCTACTATCGCCGTAATACTTCCCGCTTTGAACATAAATGAAAAATTGGATACAACGACTAACTGATGGGCCGGAGGTGATACGTAGACATTCTGCAAAGTTACTTTTTCTTTCGGAGCCGGCAGATCCATTTTCTCGATCGAATCGTTAGGAGGGCCAATAAGCTGGTTTAAGCGATTGTAAGCATCCCGGGCTGAAGAAAAGTTTTTCCACTGAGAAACTGCTAACTCAACTGGCGCTAGAGCGCGCCCCATAACTATCGAAGCAGCTATCATGGTTCCTGGAGTTATTTCGTCCAAAATAGCTAAATACGCTCCCACAGCCAGTATCATAACCTGTAAACCCATTCGCGTAAAACGCGAGCCGGCAAGTAAGATAGCCGCCCTATCTGAAGCGATCGTTTGATTTAGCAAAGCGAGATCATGCTTACCCGCCCATCGATTTTTTACTCGCGAAATCATTCCCATAGCGCGCGTAACCTCAGCATTTCGAACGCTAACTGTAACGTCGTTTACAGCTTGAATATTTTCAACATTAGCTTCTTCCAATTTTCCACGGGTAGCAATCTCATTTAAAAAGGCGATACAAAAAATAACTATGCCCCCGCCCAAGGCTACAAATCCCAGCAACGGATGGAAAATAAAAATCACTGTTATAAACATTGGAGCCCAGGGGGCATCACACAGCGCCGAGAGAGCATTTCCACCAATGAAATCACGAATACTATTCATATCCCTGAGGGCTTGCACAGGAGCCATTTTCGGCTGCATGAGCGCCGCATCAAAAACTATGGGGAATAGTCTATCATGCATCAATTCATCAAATTTTAGTCCAGCGCGAATTAGGAGCCTGGACCTAAGCGCTTCGAGCACTCCATAAATAACCAAGAGGCCTAAGGCCAGGACGGTCAATACAACGAGTGTCACCTCGCTTCGACTCATTAAAACGCGGTCATAAATTTGAAGCATGTGAAGCGGGGCAACAAACATCAATAAATTAATAAAGAGGCTAAAAAAAACCACAATTCCAAGCCGTTTTCGGCATTCTACCATGGCCTGCTGGAGTATATTTCTGTTTTTCGCCATTATTTGAATCTTTTACATAACCTACGAAAGAATACGTCCCTACGCACGCAGGGAACTATCAAATGGCGTTTCCATATCTCAGTATTTCTCGCCCG
>CAZZDT010000106.1:0-8379 GCA_964652435.1 uncultured Bdellovibrionales bacterium | reverse complement strand
TAGTGGACCATCCATGCTTGTTTCGCAGATGGTTGCCCGTAATCGTATTATTTTTGTTGCAGCAACTAAAAGACAAAATGATATACCTGTAAGCAAACTGATTAAAGCTAGCCACGATTCAAAAACATACACAGTTAGAGGTCAAAAAATTAAAACTTATTTTCTTGGGTATGGAACGGAGCGAGGAAAAAAGGTAAGGCACATAGTGGAAATGGAATTTAACCAAGGGTTGAATACAAAAACTGTAACTTGGAAGCTCGTTATAGATAAATGAAAAATACTCAAGATATCTTTTGAATAAAAATGTGAATAAAAGACGTCCAATTCGAGGATGCTAGCTGCAATAATTCTTCGGGCTGTTGCCTAAATGGAATTTTGTAAAATATATATTTACAATTTGGAGGCGCGTCGAGCATGGCCGGTTTTATAGTACTACCGTTGATAATCATACAATTTATCGCCTATTACGCAGTTTACATCGAACACGGTATACTAAGCATGGCCACTATGGGCGAAATTTTCATAATGACGATGTTTCCGCCTTATGCCTGGTATACTGCGGCTAAGTTTTTCAATCTATTTTAGGAAGTCTTTAATATTAGAAAAAGTATACTGCGCTAATCGTTCTCAAAAACGTCACGCGTTCCTACGTGCTATAGACATAAATATTCCGCTGACCTTCGCGGCAATAGTCGGCGTTTCTCTAATTCAAAGCTGCTTGTAACTATCGTAAGCTAAAACTTACTCAGTATTGTGGGGGTGAAAAATTGAAACAGAGGCTTGGCAGGCTATTTCTCGTAACGTTGATTTATTTTGCACTGATACCGCTTGCAATAACTAATGCAAAATCTGATGAGCTGGAAAAGGCTTTCGAACAATACAAGTCTCTATCTGCAGAGGGAAGTTATAAAGAGGCTACAAAATTTGCGCGTATGGCTTTGAACCTAGCTGGCAAAAGGGTTAAGACTGACCATCCAATTCTGGCAATGTTTCTCCGCAACCTGGCAGATCTATACTACCTACAGGGGCGTTATGCAGAAGCGGAACCTCTGTATAAGAAATCGTTGGAAATCATTAAAAAAGCTTTTGGGCCCGAACACACAACTCTGGCAAGAGCGTTCCATAGCCTGGCAATGGTACATTACAAGAAGAGACGTTATTTAGAAGCAGAGCCGCTTCATAAACAAGCGCTGGAAATTTACGAAAAAGCACTTGGAGACGACCATCCAAAAGTGGCAGAAGTGCTTTCGGACCTAGCAGATATATATAATTACCTAGGCCGGTACTCAGCAGCTGAACCGCTGTATAAGCAAGCTTTAGAAATCTACAAAAAGTCGGATGGAAATCATAACGGTGATGTCGCAACAAGTCTTTTGGGTTTGGGACAGCTATATTACGTAAAGGGGCGTTTCGCAGACGCGGAACACCTGTACAAGAAATCGCTCGAAATCAAAAAGAAAGTTTTTGGGCCCGAACACCCACAACTAACAGGAGCGCTCAACCAACTAGCACTGGTTTATCAAGATCAGGGTCGATATGCAGAAGCAGAGACGCTGTATAAACAAGCACTAACAATCGACGAAAAAACCAATGGGATTGATCATCCAGATATCGCAACCCTCCTTAACAATATTGGAACCCTATATCAACTGCAGAGCCGATATGTTGAAGCGGAATCGCTCTATAAGCGCGTTTTAAAAATCCACCAAAAAATATCTATGCCTGATAACCCGGCAATAGCAGACGCACTCAACAATCTAGCTTATATTTATACCTTTATGGGTCGATATGCAGAAGCAGAGCCGCTTTATGAACAATCACTTACAATCTATGAAAAAGCGCTTGGAGCTGGCCACGTAAGGGTGGCGGTCGGGCTCGCAAACCTGGCGCAACTTTACATGTATGAAGAACGGTATGCAGAAGCAGAACTGCTGTATAAAAAGTCGTTCTCAATTTTAGAGAAAACTTCTGGGCCTGGCCACCCACTTATAGCAGAACTGCTCGCCAATCTCGGAGGGTTGTATCAAAGACAACGCCGTTTTGACGAAGCCGTAAAGCTTTATAAACGGTCGCTCGAAATCATTGAAAAAGCACTCGGGACCAATCATCCAACCCTAGCGACCGTATTAGACAACTTGGGATCTCTATATAGACATCAGTGGCTATGGGAAGAAGCCCTTCCCTTTATACAAAGAGCTACCGAATTGCGTCGACGTCGAGGCGGTGCGGTATTGACGACCAAGTCAATAGGCGCAGACACCGAACGTAAAAATAACTTTAGCTCATTTAGAGAGCACGTAGATCTTGCATTCACTGTAGCCAAAACGACCCCCTCCCGCGAGGTGGCTCTTTATGAAGAAGCTTTTGAAGTTGTCCAGCTTGCACAAGTCAGTTCTGCTGGATCTGCCTTTGCACAGATGACGGCTCGTTTTGGGTCTGACAATAAAGTTTTAGCAGAAACAATTCGGAGCCAACAGGACTTACACAAAAAGTGGAGGGACTTGGATAAACGACTGATGGATGAAATTTCAAAGCCAAATGTTAACAGAAAAGAAGAAAAGGAGTCACAGCTACGTTACGATTTAGAAAAGATTACTGGAAAGCTAAAAATTGTTGACGAGAAACTAAGTAACGAATTTCCCCAATATTTAGAAATTGCCAATCCAAAACCTCTAAAGGTGCCTGTGGTTCAGAAGCTTCTAAAAACAGATGAGGCGTTGGTAGTTTATAAAGATAAATTCGTATGGGTTGTTACCAAAGAAAAGTTTAGAATGTTGAACTTCGGTTTTAATGACCGTGTCCTTGCTGGCTATCCATACAAAGAAGCCCTAGAGAGAGCCGTCACTAAAATTAGAGAAGCATTTCAATTATCGGACGGACCACCCCCATTATTCCCTAAAAGTGTCGCTCATGCTTTATACAGGAAGATTTTTGAACCTATTGAACCTGAGTTGACCGACATCAAACGCGTGTTGGTTGTACCAGACGCTCCACTCACAAGCTTACCATTTTCGGTTCTTATTAGCTCTGGTGCAATCGATGAAAAGCCGCAATGGCTTGCAGAGAAGTATGCATTTACTACACTACCATCAGTCTCCTCTTTGAAAGCTCTGCGGACGCTCACTAAAGGTGCCCGGCCAGAACAACCCTTTATCGGTTTTGGAGATCCAGTGTTTTCTGGGACCGAACGCTCCAAACGTGCCGCATCTCAATATGCAGCAAATCGAGGACTGGCACTATTGGATCAGCAGAAACCTATTGTTCCGCCTCTGCCTGAGACAGCTGGGGAACTTAAATTGATATCGGCAGCCTTAGGTAATACTTCAAACACTGTATACCTTCAAAATGATGCAACCGAAAAGCGTATAAAGGAAGTTCCGCTTGATCGTTACAGGGTGGTTGCTTTTGCCACTCATGGTTTATTAGCAGGCGAACGGCCAGGGTTGATGGAGCCAGCCCTACTGTTCACCGCGCCACATAAGAATACAAAAATAGACGATGGTATCCTAACTGCTTCCGAAGTTATGCAGTTAAAAATGAATGCGGAATGGGTCTTGCTCTCTGCGTGCAACACAGCTGCCGGTAATAAACCAAATGCTGAGGGTTTATCGGGCCTAGCAAAAGCCTTTTTCTATGCGGGATCTAAGTCACTTCTTGTTTCGCATTGGAAGGTGCACTCGTTGGCAACGACCGAGCTGATTACCGGTATGTTCGACTTGATAAAGAGAAACGATAAGATTGGAAAAGCCGAAGCCCTTAGGCAGTCGATGCTGAAGCTTATCAAGACAAAGCAATACAGCCACCCCGCATACTGGGCCCCTTTTAGCGTTATAGGAACAGGGGATTGATTTTATATTTCTCTAAATTTTCCTAAGGTGCTTTAACTTTACAAAAATTTATGGCTCGCAAAACGTTTATGTCCCTTCCCCGACAATAACAAAAGGTGCCCAGTAGATTGGATGGTGGTAGTTTTCGTATGCTGCAAGTGCCATCATTGATCTGCGTAATGCTTCGGCATATCCCAATCCAGGGTTTTTCTTTAAACGCTCAAACATACCCGTGGTTAGCAATTTGGCGGCCTCTGAGGGTACCGCCCAGTGAGAAACAAGAAGTGACTTAGATCCCGCATAAAAAAATGCCCGGGCTAAGCCCGATAATCCCTCAGCTCCTGGCTTGCCATCGGAGGCGGCGGTATTACATGCACTCAGAATAACTAGACCGGGATGAAGTTTTAATTGTGCGATTTCAGAGGCGGTCAGGACGCCATCATTTTCGTTGTTTGCTATTTTTGGGGGCGTCAAAACAAGTCCAGGCTCTGCCCACCCTTTTATTTCCCCAGCAACTAGGCCATGCGTTGCAAACGCAATAACCTTCGCCATTGATAAATTTAACCTTTTGACACGTTCCTCAGTTGCCTGTTCCCCAAGATAAATTCTACTTGTTTTGGCCCCTAAGCTTCTCGCTATTATTTTTAACTCCTCTTCCGTCTCTGGAAGCGAAGCGAGTTGACGGAGTACATCACCTTTTGCTTGGTTACTATCGTCAAAAATTAGTGCAATTTTAATTCCTCGGTGGCGGGAAACACCACCTTCAAGAGTTGGATTTCCAAAGCCAATAAATGGTTCAGAATCTGTCTGTCTAGCTTTTGAGAAAGCGCGAAGTGACTTCAACGACGATATAGATGGTAGCGTTGTCAAAGAATATTCTTGGGAAAGCCATTGGGGCTTGTCACCAAGTTCATACGGAGAACGAATGAGCAGGGAAAGGGGTAAGCTCTCTAGTGGACCGTCCGGGATAATCATTAAATGTCTTATATTTGAAAGATATGGTTCCACAGGGGAGAAAATTTTTTCATATAGACTATGAGCGGTACGATAAGGGAATCTTGGAAGTCGGCCATTTTTCTGATAAAAACTTTCACGAATTTTTGAAACAAGGCGTTCAAGTTCCGCTTCATCTATGTCAAATTCGATCATATGCATAGTCTTCTCTGATATTACCCACCCAAACTGCCCAGAGTAAAAAACAATTGCCTCCTCCTTCTTTAAAAGTTTTTGAACGTCTTTAGGTGTCATGGGTCTAGGGCTAACAAGTTCTTCGTATCTAGGAAAATCTTTGGCGATCCTATTTTCATATGAGGTAAGCGTTTCGCCTATTACTCTTATCTCTGAGCGAATAGATTTTTCTATTTGAAGATTTCTCTCATCATTTGAATTAGAGAGCTCGTTGGTAAGTTTTTTGTCGAGTGCTCGTAGAGCCCTCTTTAAGTCTTGATGTTGGCGTACTACTTTACCAAGTTTTTCTTTACCAGAAGCAAAACGGGCCGCCATATTTGCCAGGGCTTCAGATGAGGAGCTAGTTTGGGCCAGCTGCGCTGTCTGGAAAGCTTCCCCGTAGAGTGAAATTTGCTCGGATATCAGTTCCTCGGAAGCTTCAAAAAGTATCTCGAGATGCTGCTTGAAAAAGTCTCTATTATTTTTTCGCTCACTCTCTGAAGAAGCAGACGGTTGGTGTGATAGTTGTTTAAGATAATTTTCGAGTATTACTGCCGATTTTCGTGAAACGTGTAAGGCTTGCAGATATAGTCTCTTATTGCGGTAGAGCGATGCTAAGTTACTTAATTTATAAGCGAGATCAGGGCTATTAGGCCCCTTCGCCTTTTCAGTGATCTCAATCGCACGTTTATAGAATGGCATTGAATTTTCATATTGCCCTAACATCTGATAAGCGAGACCGAGTCCATCAAGACTATCTGCGACGTCAATGTGATTGGGGCCAAGGGCTTTTTCACTAATTTTAAGTGAGCGTTTTTCAAATCCAATGGCTTTGGCATAGTCGCCCTTGTCATGATAAAGCGATGCTAAAGAGCCCAATGTTATAGCTAAATAAGGGTGTTCAGGACCCAAAAATTTCTCTTCTATAGTCAGCGCACGTTTCAGTAGCCGCTCAGCCTTATCGTGTAAGCCTGTTTCCTGCTTGACGCTAGCCAAACCGAATAAGGCGGGAACGGCTTGGATATTGTCAGAGCCTAAAGCATTTTCGTAAATCCTTATCGCTCGGTTGTAAACTGCTTTTGCGTCGTCATAACGTCCCTGCAAGCGAAAGGTTTGCCCCAAGTTACTGAGATATGTCCCTATGCTTGGATGATTTAGGCCCTGTGCGTTTTCATTAATTACGAGTGCACGCCGATAAAGCTCTTCTGCTTTAGCGTATTGGCTTCTATCCTCGTAGATTCCAGCGAGATTATTCAAATTGACAGATAATCCAGGATGGTCGTTGCCTAGTCTTTTTGCATTGATTTCCAATGCACGTTTATAGAGAACTTCCGCTTCGTCATACCTCCCCTGGTCTTGGTGAGATAATCCAAGGTTATTTACTGCTACAGCTAGGGACGGATGATCAGGTCCATGTATTTTTTCAAAAATTGATATAGCGCGTCGCAATATTTGTTGTGCCAAACTGTATTGTGCCAGGTCATTGTGAACGCCACCAAGATTAGTTAGTATGACTGCTGCGTCGTTGTGTTCTTTGCCAAACGATTTTTCAACAATTGCTAGTGCGCGTTTATATAAACGGATTGCAGCCCGATAATCTCCCTTATGAGTCTTTATGAGGGCTAAATTATTTATATCTAATGCAACGTCTGGATGATAAGGTCCATTCGCGGTCTCATTAATGCTCAGGGAGCGCTTAAAAAGCGCTTCTGCTTTTTCTAATTTTCCTTGATCGCGATACAATAGCCCTAAATTAGCAAGATTCAATGCCAATGTGGGATGGTTTTCTCCTAGCGACTTTTTGTAGTCTAAAATGACACGTTTAAATAATGTCTCTGCCTCTTCAAAACGTGCTTGTTCCGAATATAACTGGGCAAGGTTCCCACGGATCTCAGATACCTCAGGATGACCAGTTTCGAGTAGGTTCTTTTTTATAGCCAATGCTTTTTTGTAGAAGTCCTCAGCCTCTTGATACGCGCCTTGCATCCATTTTAATGCGCCTAGATTATTGAGCGCTGTCGCCAAATCTCGATTGTTGGCTTCTGGGAGTTTTTGACTAATAGCGATCGATCGTTTTATTAATTTTTCTGCATTTTTGTGCTGACCTCTTTTAAAAAGTATTTCCGATGCTGTGTTGAGACTGTCGACCAGTTCGACATCGTCAGGCCCAAAATGTGCTTCCTGTATTGAAAGAGCTCGCATTATATGTTGTTCAGCATCCTCATACTTGCCTTCGATCTTTTTTATGGTTGCTAGGCCGATTAAGGCGAACGCAATATTAGGGTGGTGGGGTCCCTGAACACTCTCAAAGATTTGTATAGCTTGGGTGTAAAGCTCTCTAGATTTAGTAAGTTTTGGATCAGTTGAATAGAAATCTGCTAAGTAAACTTTAACATGGGCACCAATCAGTGATTTTGAGCCAAAGTGTTTTTCTATAAATCCCATGGAGCGAATTAGTCGTGTATCCAAGGGATCACTGGAAGACGTAGTTAATTTAAGTCGTTTATTCTTTTGAGTATTAGAATTGAGTGAGCAGCTATCTGCCAGTTCAACTGGAAGTAAATGAAAAATTTCACCACCATCAAATGAATAGCAAAATAAATCCGGGTGCTTGTCGAAAATATCTTTCAAGGTTGAAATCTTGTTTACCTTAGAAAAATGCGCCGCAACCCATTTTTCGTTTGTAGTAAAGCTAACACCGAAGGAATTTGGGAGAGCATAATCCTGACCCTGTGCCATCCCAAGCGCCATTTTAATTTGCCTTATTAAATTAGGCGAAAAAATCCTCCACTTTGTAAAAATGCCGTTATCCCAGACTTTAATATTTGCAATATTAAAAATCGGAAGTTTTTGTAATGTTTGTAGCGAGATATTTCTATAATTAGCGCTTCTGAAGATCTTAAAATTTGGTTGCAATTGAGAGTACGCAAGTATTGCCAAATCATGCGGATGATTCATTGCGACGATATCAATATGTTCATTGTCAGGATCGATTGACATAAGCCAGTCGTAATCATCTTCTACAAAGTAGACTTTGCCAAAATTATTTAGGGTTGAAGCGATTGATTGAATGTCGATGGCTTTTGCATGAACAGAATTTAAATTAAATCCAAATAACAATATTATCGAAAAAAATACAACGCCGGCTATCCCGACTTT
Source organism: uncultured Bdellovibrionales bacterium (assembly GCA_964652435.1). GTDB lineage: Bacteria > Myxococcota > XYA12-FULL-58-9 > XYA12-FULL-58-9 > JABJBS01 > JABJBS01. Next base: position 226 of record CAZZDT010000106.1, on the reverse strand, counting down.
GAAATGATATGCTTCGTCATTCACGATCATTTGTTTTCAAAATAAATGGAATCATCAACTGAAGCGGTTCTCCCTTTTTTGGCTCAAAGTGGAGGTGAAAGTGACCTTTGCTGGCAGGGGGCTGGGTGGTTAATCTCTGCGAAATGATCTTCTGGGGGGCGGTGACTTGAAGGTTATCGAAAATTGTAAGGTCTGTATCGTTGTCTTGAAACAACCTGAGATTTAG
>CAZZDT010000105.1:0-8385 GCA_964652435.1 uncultured Bdellovibrionales bacterium | reverse complement strand
GCTCTTGATAGCAGCGGAAACTTTATCACCCAAACCTATCAGACCTTTGATCTGAGCAATGTCATGAGTAACTATCACTCATCTCGCGTAGCGATTCATGTCATCGATGACGAAAACGTGGCGCTCTTTTGGTCAGAACGTGATGCCGTAAACAATGATAACATCAGCATGATCACAGCAACACGCATCAATGATACCTCGTCTTACAGCTGGAATAGCTCCGAGCTAATCTATGTGGGTAACTCTGGAGAGTCTGCCACAGACGTGGCTGTGGACGTGGACTCCGACAACCTAGCTCACATGGCATGGACCGATAACGTTCCTTCCGGTGATAATGATGAAGTTCGTCCCAATGGCGAGGGCGAGGACTTCGATATATTCTACCAAGCAGTTCCTCTTCCGTAATCTCATAAAGCACTTTCAAAGTAAGGTCAGACATTGATGATGCACCGACATTTTGTAGCGATTGGATTCGTAGCCCTTTGCACCAGCGCTTGTGGCGTAGGACTTGAGCAACCTGAACCAACGCAACCCACGGTTGAATGCACCACTTCAGAGGAGTGTTCAGAAGGTGAAGTTTGTGTTGATTTCGAATGCCAAGCAGAAGTCGTCAACGATAACGACCGCGACGGCATCGCCAACGAGGAAGACAACTGCATAGACACGTTTAATCCCGAACAAGGGGACCAAGACGGTGACAATATCGGTGACGCCTGTGACACGGACCGTGACAATGACTCAATTAACGACGACGTAGACAACTGCATTGATGTTCCAAACCCTGATCAACTGGATGTGGACCAAGACAATATTGGCGATGCATGTGACGATGAGTTACCGGAGCCGTGTAACTGCACTGAATTTCAGACTTGTGACGAATCCACCGGAACATGTCTAGAACCAGATACCTGCGTGACCAATGCTGATTGCACTGACGGGCGTATCTGTCAGGGCGGTGATTGTGTGGTCGCACCAGGGTGTATCACCAGTGCTGATTGCGGCGACGACGCGTACTGTGATCTTACTCTTCAAGAATGTGCTCCAGAAGGATGCACCGGTGATTCTCAATGCCCTAACAGCTTGGTCTGCACCGACGATGGATACTGCGGCTTGTGCTCAAGCTCGGCGCCTTGTCCCGGAAACCAGCAATGCTTGGGCGGTACCTGCTTTGATGCGCCAACCTGTACAACTGACGCAGACTGTACCATGGGGCGCGTGTGCAATGCCGGTAACTGCGAAATTGATAGCTGCGCTGATGATACCTATGAACCAAACAATGGAGTCGACTTTGTTACGAATTCCATCGAGGCCAACGGCCCTATTGGCTCTGGAACATATAACTTTGCGCTATGTACCAATGACCCGACAGTATTTGGCGACCAAGACTGGTTCGAAATTGATGCTGCCCCCGGCGATGGAATCATTATCAATGCCTTGATTGAGCCATCTCGCGGAACCACAGAGATGTACCTGATGAATGCCGATGGCGTTCAAATCAACGGAGCCAGTCAACAGGGCAACTATCTCAACATCAATGTTGCCTCTCTCGACCAGGCGCCGGTTTACGTTCAATTTCTCCAGTTCGAAAGCATTGATGCTCCGGTCACCATGGAACTTGTTGTGGTGAATGGTGGCTATTGCTTAGACGATTCCTGGGAGCCCAACAATATTGGGTCAGGGGCCCATGCGGTAGGCAGTGACCCTGTTACTACGTTTAAGGATTTTAGTCTTTGCCCGGGTGACGAAGACTGGTTCTCACTCAGCGTGAGCGCCGGTAAGAGGTTGGACATTGATATGACTACCGAAAGTGGAACCCCTGCATCCCTTGAGGTTTTCGCCGGTGGGTTTGCCGATACGGACCGGGTAGCCCGAGACAACACAGCAAACTCTCCCAAGCAAATTCAGTTCAATCCGGAGACCAATACCGATTACTGGATCAGAGTTCTGAAGGATGACGGCTCAGAAGGCCGCGGCGAACTACGCTTTAACGTTACGGAGTAGGTGCTTTGACAGCTGGGTCATCCTTGTAACCCATGTCTCTTAAGTTCTGAAAAGGAACTTCCTCCGCCAAACGATTCACCAAGGCTGATTCAGGATACTTATCCAAAACTTTCTCAAGGCGGCGACCGTTGTATCCCGCTCCCTCGTGCTTGGTATGCCATTTCGCATGCACGATAGATTTTGAAACCGCAATTTCTTTCTCATCCGTAACCAGGTTTGAAGTTTCAATCCACCGCGTCAACCCCTTACCCACATTCACTTCTGTCCAAGTGTCATCTTGAGACAAAACAAAAAGAAGTGTGCCTCGGTCTAATTTCTTTTCTTCCGGCTGAGCAGATGCCCGCTTCACATAGGATTCAACATTTTCAACAACCGTAGCCTGCATCACTTCATCGCCAGCCAATAAATATTCAGACTCAAGCCAACCGGTTGCACCGCTCTCTTTTTGGATTTCAACCCAGGCACCATTGTCTCTGAGGATCGTCACACGATCGCCTCGAAACATAACGCCCTTCCAATTTGAGGTATCTCGAGCTTCATGAGGGTGAGCGATGCGCTCTTCTAGAATAGGCTCAACCCTAAGGGTGGTTGCTTCGGTGATATACCAGTGGGTTGTGGTCTTGGCTGCTTGCAGCGCAGTTGGTTTTTCACTGTGATTTGGGGAGTTTTCACAAGCCACCAGGGCCAAACCGGCGATCGCCAAACCCACGCAAAGTCCTCTTTTCATGTCACTTCTCCTTGGGGGGAACATGTATGCCTAAGCTTACCTGTTTTCCCTATCACGTCCAGGGATTTCCCATCCATGACGCAGAGAGTTGAAAATCTCACCGCAGAGAGATAGGTCTAGTAATATGAGCAGTACACCACCCCCCATGAACTGGCTTCTTTTACGAGGTTTGGCGCGTGATCAAAGACACTGGATGGACTTTGGTAAGATTTTCGAAGAGCGCTTACCTGGGAGCCGGGTATTCATGTTGGATATGCCCGGGATGGGCGATCAAAACAAACGGCCCTCGCCTCTGACCATTCCAGGAATTGTGGATGATCTAAGGCACCGCTGGAAACAGTTGGATTACGACTTTGGGGGTCCGTGGGGAATTCTGGCGGTTTCTCTTGGCGGAATGGTCGCCATGGACTGGTGCGATCGCTACAGCTACGACTTTCAACGCTTGGTTTTAGTCAATTCCAGCAGCGGAGGCGTAAGCCATCCCCTTCGACGGCTGCAACCCCCAATGATTGCAGAATTTCTCAAAATCGCTTCCTCTCGCTCACCCCGAGATAAAGAGCGAACCATTTTGGGCTTCAACAGCAACATCCGCAGTGCACAAGACCCATCTATTGAAGATGCCTGGGCACGGTTTGCCGAAGAATCCCCTAACCCACTGATGAACATCGCTCGCCAACTGATTGCAGGAACACAATACCGTGCTCCCAAAACGCTTCGGCCACGTACATTGGTGATCTCAGCACTCCATGACCAACTGACGCATGCCAGTTGCTCCTGGGATCTGGCCCGACGCTTTGGGGCTGGACTTGTTTTCCATGATGCCGCTGGACACGACCTTCCCATGGACGCTCCAGAATGGCTCATTGATCAAGTTGGTTTTTGGATGAAGAACTAAGGCGAGTCGTCGTACTCAAGCTCTTGAATACAATCAAAAATACGCTCAGCAAAAACCGGTGCACGCCAACCGCTGATGTCGTGGTTCTCACCAACGACATCTGGACTAGACGGTGGATTCTGGGCGAATTCTTCTAAGGTAGCATTTCCCAACATCACTTCGGGATCCAATTCATGCTCGGCCGCAACGCTTTTGCGCAATTCACGAAGAGCCTCGTAGCGCTGCCGCGCGTGAGGATCCATAAAACGACCTGAACGTCGACGCTTCACATTCTTCGGCGGCCGCCCCGTAAACGGTTCAGCTTTCTCCAATGCTGCAAGAATATCAGGACCAAATCGCTCAACTCCCGGTTTACGTAAACCCGGTCGAGGTCCTAACTCATGCAGATTCTTAGGCGGCTTTTTGGCCAAGGCCACAATCAAATCATTATTGAAAACCTTAAAGGCAGGTCGATCGATCCGTTGCGCGATGGCGTCTCTAGCCAGATAAAGAGATTTAATGCGTCCAATCACCGGCGGCGTCATGCCGCGAATCCCTTTAATCCGCCAAAAGCCTTCGGGATCGTTGGCCGGGCTTCGAGAGCCAACAGCTTTTGCGATCGCGGGTAACCGTGCAAAATCCTCCAGAGCCCATTCCCAGCGCCCCTTCTCCTTAAGCTGCTCGGTTAACCGATTGGTAATCTCCACTAAGAAATGCGTATCAAATCGAGCGTAACGAATTTGCTTGGAACTCAGGGGCCGTTTGGCCCAATCGGAACGTTGCAGCGTTTTATCTGCCTCGAAATCAAAGTTTTCTTTAAGCAGAGAAGCCAAACCAAAACGCTTGGCTCCTACGAGCCGACTGGCCAGCATCGTGTCAAAAAGTCCTTGAAATTCAAAGCCAAAATCCCGCCCTAAACAGACTAAGTCGTAGCCAGCGTCGTGGAAAATTTTGATGCGACTCGGATCATTGAACACAGGTGCAAGACAAGAAAGGTCATCGATCGCCAAAGGATCAATCAGCACATCCTCACCGCAGGCGGTCATCTGAATCAGACAAACCTTCTCCTGGTAGTGATGAAATGAGTCACTTTCTGTATCTACGGCGATTAAACTTTGGTCATCTAACCGCTTGACCCACTGCGTCAATTCTTCGGTGGTCTCTATATACGCCGGAGGCTCCAAATTCATAACCATTCGACCTTATTCCAGATTCGATCCAATGGCCAACGAACATGCTCCAGGTAGGCCCTATCTCTCGATAATTTTTACGATTGTGTACACATTAGGTAGGAAAGCGGCCACTGAGCTGGATATACTGGCCATCATGAATAGTCGAATGCTCCTCCCCCTTGGTCTTACGTTTATGATGGCTTGCTCTGGAACCGGTGGCGGTTGCACGGATTGCGCAGGTATGGCGATAGCGCCCTACCCAGATCCGGCCCCCAGTGGTGGCGAACTCCAGACCGATGTCGTTCGAGCTCGTGTCACCCAGAGTGCCCTGGACTTTTTTGGGTCCAACCTCGATTCATTGCTGGCATCATTCTTCGTCGTGGAAGGCAACCAAGCTAAATTCTACATCGATGAATCCATGCTCGGCCCAGACAGCCCTATCTTATTTCGCGACGGTGCCCATCTCAGTATGGACCTCGACACGCTCAAGAGTGCCCTCAGCTTAGAATGGGTTCCAGGAGCTGACGATGCGGACGCAGCCTCTCAAACACCGGCCATCCGGATCTCCCTTCGTAACCTAGAGCTTTTCGCCGATATGATCTTGCTGACGAACTTGGACACCAACCTGATTCCAGGTGCTGCTTGTCATATTCGGTCACCATCCAATTCACCGGCCATTCGTATTCAAGAGATTGCATTCGATATGGGCTTTGGGGTCGACGGCTCGTCGGGCTCGAACGTTCTTGCCATCACACCCGAAAACATCGTCATCGATTTCGGAACAGAAAGTCAGCAGGCCAGTATCGCGGTGGACATCACCCCATGTGATGGCAGCCATCCCACTGACCCCACATGCATCGATCCTGCCTGCAGCGTAGAAGATGCAAACTGTCCAGACCTTTGTGAAATTCTCGATTTGGCCAGCGACCTTGGAGATTTCCTTTTGGCCGTACTCGATCCGGTCATGGTTCAAATTGGTGAATCTCTAGAATCGGTCATTGGCGATGCTCTAAGCAGTGCATTGGCTGGCATTCCAGTGGGCATTGAAACCGAACTCGATATGGCAGCGCTCTTGGGAGAAATGTTCCGCGGTGCTCAACCTCTCAACGTTAAAGTGGGGGCTTCAAACCTCGGTGTTGCGGGAACAGGACCAGGCCGCGGCTTAGACCTAGGCTTCTTGGGTGGACTCACCACCATGACTCCCGCCGCATGCGCTCAGCTTGCAGAGGCACCCGATATTGGTTCTTTGATTGGAACACCGCCTGAATTTACCGGATTTGTCGAAATCCAAGATGAAAATGGCAGCTCTCATTTCGAAGCATACCACATGGCATTCGGCGCCTCTCAGGCCATGATCACGCAGGCTGCGTGGGGACTGTTTCAGTCAGGACTGCTTTGCCTTGGTTTAGACTCATACGAAATCGGTGCCATGACCGGTGGGCAGTTCGATGTTACGGCTGGCCTTCTGATGAACTTTGAACCGCGACTTCTTGGTATTGCGGAAATGCAATCACCTATCCAGCTCAGCATTACCGCGCGAGATGCTCCACGCATTCGCTTGGGGGCCGGAACAGAAATCGCAACCGGCGTTCACGACCCATTGCTGCAAGTAGCCCTCGATGATGTGCAAATTGACATCTCCATGCTGATTGATGATGCCATGGTTCGCGTATCCGGGCTTACAGCGGATATCGCACTGAACATGGATATCGTCCGCAAAGAAGACCACACCTTACAATTGGCGGTGGACGACATTGTCATCGCCAACACCCAACAAATTTATAACGAACTTGTTCCCGATGCTGACCTGACGCAGCTTTTCGAAACGCTTGTGGATATCGCCATCAACCTTTTGGTGGGGGATAACCTCAACTTTGATATCGATATCGCCGATGCCTTGGGCAGCGCACTCGGTACACCGGTCGAGTTAAGGCTGAACACCATCCGCCGCGACCTTGGACCAGAGGGTTCACCCTATATCTCAGTTTATGCCAGTCTCTGTAGCCCAGATCAGGTAGCCAACCCTGAAGACAACATGTGCTATACACCTCCGCCCGTTGCTGAGGGTGACGGTACAATAGCCGAAGAGAGCAACAGTGCAGAGCCAGAGGCCGACAATGGCTCCATGTACCGCGCTTTACCGCGCAACGATTTACCAGCCCGTTGGATGGCCATGCCAAGCGGTGAAGTTCTCGTAAAAGTAGGCGCCACAGAAAATCGCGTTTACCAATACAGAGTCAACGGTGGAGCTTGGTGGACGGGTAAGCGCGTAACTGCTGATTCACTTTGGGTGAAGAGTCCACAACTCTATCGTCATGGACAGCACACCATCGAAATCCGCTCGCATGAAGACACGCGTTTTTGGCATCAATACCAACATCAAAATCTTGAAGTTCTCGTTGATCCTGACAAACCGGTCGTAAGCTACCAACAAATCGGTGACGAAGTGCACATCGCAGTGGATGAGCTTACCTCACCAGAGCAGGTTCAGCTCTTTAAGCGAATCGGTGGTTCAAACGCTGCATGGGTACCAACTCAAGAAGCCATTTCTCTTACGAATCAAAGTGGAGTGCTCGAGGTGATGGCCGTAGACGGTGCGGGTAATCAATCCGATATTATCAAGATGGAACTCAAACAAGATAATACCGGTTCATCCAATGAGAACTCGCTATTGAGTTCAGGCGAACCTGAATCCGAGGGTGGTTGCAGTGCAGCCCCGGTAGGACTCTGGTGGCTTCTGGCGGGACTTTTCTTCTTTAGGAAGCGGCGACAATAGAAGAGCGGCTCATAAGAGCTCGACGAACTTTGTCATCAAAGGGCCCTGCACCAAATTCAGCCAATAGCTGGTCGGCAAGGGTCTCCCCCGATTCAACGATATCCTGAAGCGGTTTGAGATGATGGGCTTCATCTTCGCCCCCCTGAGACAGCCGCGTGAGACCATCAACACCAAGACGCACCAGCTCTTTCGCTAACTCACCCAGATGAAAGCCTTTACCATGCCCTTTCAAGGCATCCTGTGCGGCGGTGTGCTGCATTTCAACTCGCTGAGCCATCGAGTAGCCACCTAAGAGTTCATAGGCCGCCTGCATTGAATCGGCGTCGTAGAAAAGCCCCTTCCAAAGAGCAGCCAAAGCCGCTGCCATCTCTGGTGGTCCACCGTCAGCTGAGCGCACCTCAATGAATCGCTTCAAACGAACTTCGGGAAAAATTGTAGAAAGATGCGTTTCAAAATCAGCAACGGTCGCCTTTTCACCGTTGAAACCATCTTTCAGAAAGTTCCTAAATGTCAGGCGCTCTACATCGTGAAAAACCGCGCCCCGCTGCAAAAAGAACATCGGGATATCAAGAATGTAATCGAGGTATTTTCTGTAACCGAAGTCATCATCGTAGACCATTGGCAAAAGACCGCAGCGCTCCGGATCAACGCTGAACCAAACTGCGCAACGGCTACTTCGGTAACCGGTCCAGCCCTCGGGACCAAATGGTGAATTCGCAAACATAGCGGCTACAACTGGCGAAGCTCCCATGCCAACCCGCATCTTTTTCACCATGTCGGCTTCGCTGTCGAAGTCATAGTTGGCTTGAATGGTCGCAGTCATGACCATCATATT
>CAZZDT010000104.1:0-8393 GCA_964652435.1 uncultured Bdellovibrionales bacterium | reverse complement strand
GCGACCACCGTGCACGTTTAGGTGTAGCTGGCGGCCTAAGCGATCCTAAGGTGGATGTGGCTTACGGTTATCGAACCAACAATGGAAGCGCAGTGAATGCAAATGGCGGAATTGGCGAAAATGGCCGTTTTGCTGGCCTAGAAGGCCGTGTCAACTTGAGCGACTCTTCCAGTGGGACCGCTGATATTCGATGGTCCGAAACCGGAGGTGTAGACGCCGGTGCTCGTTACAATTACCGAGCTGGTGACAATACCAATGTATCTCTTGGTGTCACAGGCAACGCCTTAAGTGGGCGCCTGGGATTTGATGCCACGGGCAATCATGGGTTTAGTAATGACTGGGGACATGGCGACGTTAGCTTAGGTGTGACCGCGAATAAGGATGAGTTAGGTGCTAATGCGGGCGGTAATCTAAGTATCCCGAACCTTTTTGGTGATGACGCCAATTTTGATGTTGGTGCCAATGGCGCCTTGAATTTTAAGCGGGCGAAAGCGCTAAACTTGGGGACTGATTCCTTAAGTCGCTTGCGAAGAGAAACCTTGGCAGCAGCGCCTGAGGGAAGCCGTTATGTTCGTTATGGGGTGTCTGGTACGGCCAGTGGTAATGTTGGTACTCGGGTCGATTTCGGTGCGGGATATATGGAAACGGGGCATAAAACGGGGCGCCGTTTCGACGTAGATTTTATTCGTTTAGACAACGGAAATGGCATTGGTACACAGCCATCCATGGCGGATGTCGAGGTACCGGGAACTGCTAGCGCCTTATTAAATATGAGCCCGGGTGAAGCTGTTCGAATCAGTGGGAATACCGACCACGCAACCCATATTGGTGGCGGTGCGCAAGGTCATGTCGGGCCAGCCGGTGGTGTGGTCAATGTTTCAGGCGGCGGCGAAGCCACCTACGTTGTATCCGGTAAAACCACCACTGAGATCACTCGCGGCGGCGACACATTGGCCCGGGTTGTGGTTTCAGCCGATGACCAAAAGACCCGTGGAAACGGTGTGAAGATCAACGTTGGTTTAAAATTGAATCTAGCCAACGCAGGGAAGTTGGGAGTCGCCAGCCATAACCCAACTACACCCATTGTGGATGCGGCCAGTGGAATTGCCAATGGCTTACTCGACCAGTGGTTGAAAGGTGGTTACCAAACCGGTGAAGAGAATGGGAACGGAACCAAGAAGCTGATTGATGTCACCATCGATCTTAACGACCTGGATGTGCAGGATGCTTACAACCGTGCCATGAAGGGAGATTGGTCGCGGCTGGAAGACTTGGCCCTTCGCAATCATCCCGGTGTGCAGATGGACCGCTCTATCTTCAGTACTCTTCGTGAGCATGCATTGCCGATGACTGCGAATTTCTTAGGGCACACCAACTCTGAGAACACGCGCGAAGTATTGAGAAGTTCAGACGTGATGTTTGCGGGGCGTGCCTATCGAGTCGATAGTCGAATGGATGCGCACGAGCGAACCAATACCGGTTGGTTTACAAATGATACTTTTATGGTGAGTGACTTCAATCGCAAGATTCTAAACCGTGGGAATGTCTCCCTTGGAAATATGAAGCCCGAGGAAAACTGGCTTGCTTGGTCTTATTCTCACCGAGATGATTTTACATCCAAAGAAGAGTTGGACCGGTGGTTAGGTTTAGCAAATCTGGTAGCCGATGAAGGTGCCAAGGCGGAGATCGCGGATTACCGAAAATTGATTGCGTCCGTGAAACCTCAACGCAAGTGGTTCTTTGGGTTTCGTGAAGAGCTTCGTAAGACCACCATTACCACCAATATCAGTATCGATAATGAAGGTTTGGATAACCTGGCCCGATACAGCGAAGACGATTATTGGGAAATGCTGGCGGACTCTTGGCGGCAGTTGAATCCGGACCGAACCATCCCTGATTGGGTGGATCCTATTCGTCGGCAACTGATGAAGGCTTCTGATCCGAATGTACGGCTTCAGAGATTTTCCGCCCTAGACGAGCCAGACATCCAGTATGAGTGGTACTTGGAGATTCGTGCAATGGTGGAGGATTTTGTCGATGCAGGTTCGCTACCAAAAGCCGACCGCAACCAAGCCTTTCACAAAGCGCTCTCTGAGTATGGGGCGAAGGCTTCTTTGATCGCCTCTCTTACAAGAATGGCCGGTTCTGACCATACTCACATGCAGCTGACGGTTGATAGCAGCGCCGAGGACGGCCGGAAGTACGATTTCAGTACTCAGTCCAAGGGCCGTGAATTTGATATCCAGCGTGAGGTTTTTGGTGAGCGTATCTAGCCGTTAATATTACTTAAGTCAGATTGAGGCAGATTCTCTTAGTAATGCGCAACATGTGAATTTTCAGACCGATAAAGTTTATAGATGCTATCCAACACAAGGAGCCACTTTATGACTTCCATCGGTATTCACAGCGCGTTGTCTGTCCCGTTTTCAGTAGACCAACCGAGCCAGCCAGCTACAGTTGTTCGAAATGTTTCTTCATTCAATGCCGTTGATGTTTATGAAGGAACTAAGCGGCGCAATCCTATCGAGAGTGCCAATCGGCGTAAGGCGCACCAAGCGAAAAACCAAACCTCTGCGCGAGAGACCCTTGCCGGTGTTCGGGAAACACTTAATGGTTTGCCCGAAATGGTAAGACGACAAGCTAGAATTATTCTTGATAACAATGGACTCATGAAAGCACTTGTTGAGGACCCAGCTGTTCTGCGTGGCCTCGGCCAGGGGACACCCGATGCTATGGCCATTGTGAGAGGTGAAATGGATAACTTTGTCAATCGAGCCGCTTTAGAGGGTGCATATTGGACTGGCCTGCTTTCCCAGGCTGAGAAACCATTGGATGAGCTTGCCACGAATTTAGAAACGAATGACCAGTTGCGCAACGGACTTTTGCTAGCTGTTGAGCTCGATTTGCCTTTAGGTGAAGTTCTTACGGATGTTCGAACCGGAACTCTCAAAGAAGATATGTTGGTTCGCTTTATGGATGGTGCTCCTAAGCCGTGTGACTTGGCTGCTGTCTTTCTTTACCTGCGAGAAAAGGCCGGCGGAGAACTTAAGCTTGATGGTAAGAGCAAAACGTTTCGCGCGATTATGGATACGCTGCCGATCGATGAACGGGTGAATACTGACGCCATCGAGTCCATTCATATTGCTGCCGACGACACGATCCGGGTGAAACTCAGTGCCAATGAACCCTTGGTTGCCAGCCCATTTTACGACTTAGGCCTGGGGACAGAACTGGTCATTGACGTAGAGGCAAACCCAGTCGAAGGTGAGGGTGCTTTTGTTTTGAGTCCTCGCTTGCCTCAAGGAAGCGGCTTAAAAGCAGTCTTCTTCGATCTGCATCTGCACCTATCTGGTAACGGTACCGTGGACCACCTGATTGGGATTTTGCTTAAGATACTTTTTTCACCGGTTCTTTTAATTGCAGGATTGGTCGTGGACTCTTCTGATAAACGTTATGTTGCAGTGGATACCAGTGGTGTTGCTGCGGTTGCATGATTCGAGTGGAGCAAGCAAATGGGATTTAGGTAATCTTGTTTGCCGCTTTTATCTTGAGGGGCTAAACTGGAGTTATGGATGATGATTCCACCTACACCTTACCACCCAGCACCCGTGAGATGACCACGCGGCCTTGTCCCACTTGTAAAGCAATGATGCGGTTCACCGGGCTCCCGGATGTCTCGGGACCCATCTATTATCGAATCTATAAATGCCCAAATTGTGGTTATGTCCGTCATGATGTGAGTGAAGAAGACCCACAAGGTTGGGGTTAATCTGAGGCGCTTTGAAACATCGACCGGGGTACCTGAACCCACACCGCCGCGCCCGTGGCCAACAAGCTTTGATTGCTTGCGTATAAACTTACCCGCGTCCGATAAAGCCTTTCGTGGTTTTCGTCCGTTGCACATACAATAGCATAATCGTTTCCGACTTTGGGTAATTGATGAATATGAATACTGAGTGTGCCGAGCACATAGGCTACATTGCTACCTGGTGTCACTGAGGTTGAAAAGGCTGGTCCCGAACTCGGGCAATCAAGGGCAGACCACACGTAGTGGGCATCGATGTCCGTGCCGTTGGAAGACCAAGCAGGATGGGCGTGCCATTTTGCTCCGTACAGGTGGCTTCCTGTTTTGGGGCCCGTAAATACATGCATCCCATCGCCTTCGCTGCGGTCGGGGCCACATACAAAACAGCCTGGGAATGGATGATTGATTCGTGACCCTTCCAAGCCCGTGTTACTGCATCGGGTGGCATCTTCCATCGAAATATACGGAGCCGGTTTGGGCTGAACGTCGGAAGGTCGAACCTCTGCGATGAGTTTGCCTAGGGCGAACACGCGGGCCTTGTCGCTCTCGCGCTGAATGGTCATTTCGGTATCCAGGGGCGGGGGCGCCTTTAAACGTATCTCCACGGGACGGTCAAAAAACGAGGCCACGATGCCGCAAAAATATCCACCGTTACTTGAAAACGGAGGTCCGCAAAACTGTTGAGGTATTGAGAATGTATCCACGTTCTTGTCCTTTATTCGGATGCTACGCATCTCTTAACATGAATTAGCGGATACGCTGCCGCTGCATAAAGCTCTTGTCAAAAAGTCCGATGTTGATTCCAAATGCTACGCCATCTAGACCGTGGCCAAGATGATTGATGCCAAACTCCACTCGAAGGCGGTCGATCCCAGGAAAGAGCAAGTGTGGCCCCATATAGAGACTGTGAAGGAACACGGGTTTACCCTCAGCGGTGCGCCATTGCATTGCCGTATCTGTTCCGACCACCCATTGGAGACCGTAGTAGAAGTGGCTTCCCAGTACATCGAAGGTTGAGCGTTCGAAAAATTCCCATCGGTATTCAAGAGTTGTGAGTACTTCGTGGTGTGCGTAAAGATCAGGGCGCAGGCCATAGGTACGAAGTGTATTGGCACCTCCCGCGTGCAGGTAATCGTAAGCACCTTTTTGTCCTGGACGGTATCGGCCAAGGGCGGAGATAACGAAAGTGTCCGTGCCCCATGCGGGGATGTAAAACCGTATGTCTCCGAGAAGTTCCTGATAGTTGGCGGGTCCACCGAATAGGCCGCCAAATTGTGAAAAACTGAGTTCGTAATACTGCCCGTAATGTGGATTAAAGTATTTTTCTCGAGTGTCGAGAACCAGTCCGAATCCAAGGCGAGGAACCCAGTCTTGCATTCCTTCGGAAAGGAATATCTCGTGAGACGTACCGTCTCCAGGTTCGAAGACATCGTGTTCGGGATCTTTGAGAACAGTGTAAACTGAGCTGCGAAACAGCGCCTTAAGAGGCCATGCATCTGTCATGCGGTAGAGTGTGCTGAACTCAACATAAAATGAATCTTCCTTGTAGTTGAGCAAGGGATTGATGGAGTTCGTATGGACCGCGGTTAACTCCCACTTGATAGGGAGCTTACCCATCGTGGGCGACTCGGAATAGAGCATGAACTCGGTGGCTGAGAATGGATCTGGGACGAGGGTGGTTCGGATGTAGAAGTCCAGGCGTATATCGGTTCCCATGATGTTCAAAGCGGCAACGCCGCCACCCGCAGCCCAACCTTGCTGGTCGGTGGCTTTGATTGCCGGAAACGCGACAAAACTTGGAAGTTCCACAAAATGATAAATTAAGGCAATGCCCCCTGGGTTGTCGCGATGTGTAAGCGTAATAGTTGTAAATATGTCGAGGTTTTCGAGCGCTGTTTTCTCGGTTTTCCACAGCTTGCAATCGAATGTCTTACCGGCACCGTGCTTTAGGTATTGTCCCACCACCCAATCTTGAGTGAGATCAAGGCCAACGTATTCTACAGAGGTGATGGCCCGGTCGGTGGGCACACCTTCGCAGGGGTCTTGCTGACTTGGAGCCGATGTCAGCAAGAGACCGATAATGAGTGGAATATGCATAGAAGCTGATTACTTTTATCAATCGGATTTTTTCTTAAGGGCGTCTTTATCGTCGTTGCCGAACTCTACACATGCGAGGTCGTAGTAATCTTCCGGCTCGGGGTTGTCCAGCTTTGCTATCGCGTTGTAGAGCCGAGCCAATCTTCTGTACTCGGCTTCATCGAAGGGGTGAAGCAATTCGAAAGTCATTCCTTTCGTCATCAGTGCTATTCCTTGGTCGATGAGCTTTTGATTGTCGGAGTCAGCACCCAAGCAAATCGCTGAGCGCGCGGCTATGTTCGCGGTGGACACGTCAAACACTTTCATCTGCTGGGCATACTTCCAAGATTTTGCTTTGTCGCCCCGCACGCCAGAAAGCAGTTTAAAGAGCCACCAGTCGGGAGCCAGCCGGTAGTACTCCGCCAGAGCTCCTAGAGCCACATGCTTGGAGTCCACGCCCCAGGGGGCCATCGGACAGCGGTCGGTTTCTTTTTTGAGTATTTCGTAAGCCTTATGCATCTCATCTTGAACATCAGAAATTTCTGAGATGGTATCGAAGATACCTTCGGCCACTGCCAGGGCTCCGTGGGAGGCGGCGTAGGTTAGCCAGCAATCGGGGTTTGTTTGGGTCACTTCGAGACATTGCTTGCTTTTGGCAAAGCCGAGTTTGAGTAACTCGATTTGTTTGTCCAGCTGATCTTCTGGCATCCTACGGGCGACGATGAAGTAATTGACGGCCAAGTGCCAAAGAATGACTGGTTCGTTGGGGTATTTTTTGTCGAGCTTCTTAAGAAGTTTGTTCGAACCAAGAAGGTTATCGGCGTAACTGTTGTCGAGACACTCTTCAAATACTTTCGTGATATCAGCTTGAACGGCCGGGTCGTAGTTGCTGAGTTCTCGAGTGAGGAATTCTCGGTAGGCTTGTCGAAAGTCCTCAATGGCTTTTTTTCCTTGAGGCGAGATTTTATCAAACGCGAAGGCTTTGTGTTCTTGAACCAATTGAGTGGCTTGGGCCGGGGCGCCGAGAGTCAGCATGGTGAAGATGCAAATGGCCGAGGCCATCCAAGACTTAAGGCGAGTATCGAGCAGAAAACCAAGGTTCATAATTATTTCCATTAGGTAAGTTTGATTGGGCCTGTTCAAATGTATTTGCTCTCTGATGTCCACTCCTAAATAGGCTAAACATCTGGCTCAGGATCATCTTATTGGTTTTGGGGTGGTGATTGCGATGTAGGTATCTGTTCCACCATGAATTACGTTTGTAATTCAGTAGCTCCACAAATTCTCAAGGTATTTCGTAGTATGGCGTAAGACATGAACGCCCAGTCTACCATGAGTCAAGAGTTTTCCGTGATAAAACGGATGGTTACGAATCGCTTCCGCACAACATCTGTACCCGGTTCGCAGGTTCGCATCATTGAAAATTTCCTGCCTGAGGAAGAATTCGAACGGTTAAAAACCGTGGCTCGCGAAGAGAAAGACAATCTGTACCGAAAGAACTCGGGTATGCGCAGTGGTGCGGCCATGAGTTCTCAAGACTTACGGGCCGGTGCATGTTCATTGCTGGCCGAGTCTTTGATTAACGACAATACATTGGGCCGTGCTCGAGAGGTTCTTGATATTCACGACTTGGAATTTATCGGCCAAGAAGACACGAACCAGCTCAGCTTGCTCTATTACGGCGAGCCGGGCGACGGAATCGATTGGCACTTTGATGGCAACATCTATTTAGGTGACCGTTGGGCGGGTATATTTACCCTCCAGGAAGATACCTTGGATGAGTTCTCCAAGCTTGAACTCAAAGAGGCAGACGGTTCTCTGCACCAATTTCCTACGAAGTTGATGCCGAACAGTTTGGCTCTGTTTCAGGGAGATAAAATGATTCACCGAGTTCGCGGCATGAACGAAGGTGAAGAGCGAATGGTTGTGAATCTTTTGTTCTCAACCAATCCTGAACCCAGCAAGAATCCACTGCTGCAGCTTTATCAAAGCACAGTCAATTATTTCTTTTACGGGAAAGCTAAGCCTTAAGGCTTAAAGAAACCAGTAGTCCAGTCCAACAGATAGAACGTAAGTATCAACTTGTAGTTCCAGGTTGTTGCTACGGTTCATGCCGGGCTCATCCAGCATTGCCATAAATCCCATGATCAAACGCATGTCCTCGGTTGCCTGATAGGTGCCACCCAGTCCGATAAAGTGGCCCGGTAGGCTGAACCGGTTGGCGGCTCTGGTCTCTTGCCGATATCCACTGCGCATGTGTAGGTAACCCGCGCTCACCATGATGTCATCGTTCACTTGATATTCGAAGCTTAAGCCAGTTTCCCAGCCGTCCTTAAGTTCGCTGCTGGGGTCGTAGCCAAGCAATTCCCCAATTTCTGCTTGAGAATTGAAGAACCACGCGAATGAGAGTTGCATGCTCAATTCCGGCAGAATCCGGTAGTTGATGCCGGTGGTAAATTGCGCAGGAATGTCGCTTCGAGTGGGTTCGCCGGTAATGATGCCCGCTGTGTCT
>CAZZDT010000103.1:0-8424 GCA_964652435.1 uncultured Bdellovibrionales bacterium | reverse complement strand
TCGCAGATCCATCCGGCCTGACAATCATCTGTTGAAGAACACGAAGTATCCCCGGGAGATTTCGTTTCTGAACCACAGGCCGCCAAAAACAGGAACGATAAAGACCATGCCCAAACAATAACTTTTGATGCGTTGAATGCTCTCATGCAATAGAGATTACTCGCAATCGAGCGCTTTGCAAGGCGCCTTCACGGGGGCACTGAGAAAAGAGCCCAAAAAAAAGCCCCCGCGTGATGCGGAGGCTTTAAAACGGTCATTTAAACGCTGCACCATTACAACATTTGAATCACCGCTTGCCCGGTTTGTTTATTCAGCCAAAAGCGTGGTGATATTGGATGCGCCATCACCATTTCCTTCACGCTGATTGTTGTAAATGTATTCCATATTCGAGGTGCGAAGGACCGCTTCCCATGGAAGATAGTAGCTTCCATCTCCACCAGGATAATGGAAAATCTTAGAGAATGTTGTCTGCCACTGAGGGTCACAGAAGACCTTGTCCTTTGGCAGCGCAGGTGAATACTTTTCAGCGTAGTTTGCACAGGTCTCTGGGGTGATTGGCATTCCATTGTCATCTTCACCCACGATAATCATCATATCTAAACCACTGGCACCGTCTTGATTGAAACGCTCGCGAACTTCTTCCACTTTGGCCGGGCATGCACCGCACCAACCAGCTGAAGCGATCACCCAAAGGGCCTTGTTGTTGCTTTCTCCGCAACCCAAGGAGTGCAAGTTAACTTCTTCACCATTTGCATTGGAGATTGTGAAATCACCAATATTCGCGGTGATACCATTGCCGTTACCCAATCCAACACATGATGACTCAGTGGTCTCGGGCAATGTTGCTTCAGGCGCAGGTGCTTGTCCCGGCAAGCCTTCTCCAACCGTTGCGCTAAAAGCCATGTCATTGATGCACCATGTTTGACCGCCCTGAACTGGCGTTGACTGATAGGTCTGAGGATCGATGGTTACCTCGCGAAACGTTGCATTGATGCTTCCACGAAGCTGGCCACCCGCTGCACCGAAGTCCGAAATGTTCAGGGAGCCCAGGTCAGCGTAAAAAGTTTTCTCACAGGGCTGATTGGCGTCATTACAACCGGAGAAAGCCATCAAACAGTTGCCGCAATCGGCATAGTTGGACCCATCAACGCTGTACTCACCCGGAGCTGATGCGCCATTGTAAGGGGCGGTCTGATAAAGCTGGATATGCAGCATATCAAACGGAGTACTCTCGGATGTCTTGGCCATATAGAGAAAGAATCCCTGACCATCACCGCCAGCTTCCTGGGTTACCGCCGTGAACCCATCACGGTCACAAGTGGCATCACCAGACCCCTGGTTTCCCGATTGACCATTGTCTGTGTTGCCTGAATCCGTGTTTCCGTTGTTCGTATTTCCGTCGGTCTGATTGTTGTTGCCAGGGGTGCCATCAGTGTTGGCTTCACCGGCATCGTTTGAATCTGTTTCAGATGTGGGCGTCGCATCTTCTTTTTCTGCATTGTTGCCACATCCAGTCGAAGCCAGGGCCATGCACGCAATAAGAGTAAAATGGACAGCACCGCTGCCACTTATGCGCTTTAACTTCATGTTTTTTCTCCAATTTTAGGGGGCAGAGGCACGGGCTCAGGGCAAGAGTTCCACGCTCTGTGTAGACTTAGATGCTCCTATGTCCGGATTTCGGAATTTTATTTGTCGATAAATGAAAAATAATCAGACATGGCATCAGCTGGTGCTAAAGAGAGATTGTTCGTCGAAACCTTCATTTTTTCGACCATGCGTTGATTATCTGCTTTCAATGCCGAATGAGTGGTGACAATCTGAAGCCATGACCCAAATCCAACAGATAACGACGCGCTGTATCATGAGTACACTTCTTATATTGGGAGCCTGCTCAGATACGACTCAAGATCCTAATGTTCAAAACTGTACGCCCACCAATGACAACGATCCATGCACTCAAGATACGTGTTTTGACGATGTCACTACCCATACGCCTCTGATCGGAGACCAAACCTGGTATCAGTGTGCCACTGACATCACTTTCTATGTCATGGGAGATACCCAATACGGTGGAGGCGCGGAAAACAAGAACACCTTTCATATCAATGCACTGAATGCGTTTGCCGGAACGGCCTGGCGCACCGAGCTTCCCTCAGCCGGTACACCTGTGGCTGCTCCGCTGGGTTTACTCATTGCCGGCGACCTCACTCAAAATGGCAAAGACGGCCGCGACGAAGCCCTGGGACCAGGACGTGATGAAATTGGAGAATTTGAAAGAGACTATGGGCTCGATGGCACTGACGGACTTCTCAACATGCCCGTCTATGAGGGCTACGGAAACCATGACTACGATTCTGACGAGCCTGATGACGAGTTCAACTGGCGCTTTTACTACGATGAAAACCCTACCCCAAGTGTCGAACGAGTTGTTAGCCGCAATGCCAACCGAGTTGGTATCTTAAACACAGCATATGGCAACGGTGGGCATTACTCGTGGGACTGGGGCAACGTGCACTTTGTAAATACGAATCTCTATGCAGGAGATGAGCCTTCCCAGGCGACGGAAAACTCTGCCATTCGAGATCCCCGCATGGCTCTTAGCTTTCTTCGAGACGACCTTAGACAACATGTGGGAGACTCCAATCGGCCTGTGGTTATTTACCAACACTACGGATTTGACGAGTTTGGTTACGAGGACCGGTGGTGGACACTCAATCACAAGGATGCGTTTCTTGATGTTATTCGACCCTATAACGTGGTCCTGATTATGCATGGACACACCCACGCTACCTATCGATACGAATGGGAAGGTTACGACGTCATCAATGTAGGCTCACCCTACTATGAGTCCTATAACTTTGATGGCCAAGGTCACTTTACGGTTGTTCGCATTACCGACACATCCCTTGAGGTGAGCGATGCCACGTGGAATCCACGAACCGAAGGACGAGAGCCTAAATTCTCAGGTTGGTATTTACACAAGCCTCTTCAGCCAGCGTGTATGCCGGAAACTCTCTCTCCATGTGGGGGAAATTAAGCGGTTTGTGAGTGCGTATCGAAATCTTGTGCCAGAGCTGATGGCTTACGAATCACCTCAACAAGCTGAGCCACCACGGATAGCGCAATCTCAGCGGGCGTTTGAGCGCCGATATCGAGTCCCATCGGGCAAACAACAGAATCGACTTGAGCTGCATCAAAACCCTTTGCCAAAAGCCGCTGCCTTTGCATGTGCGCCTTACGCTTCGAGCCGATCACACCGAGATACCGATTCCCAAGCGGAAGAACTGCCTCTAAGAGTTTCTGGTCAAGAGCATGCTCACGGGTGACAATCAGAACCAGGGTGTCGGCCCCGAAAGGCAACTCTGAAACTCTGCCCAAATCATAGGTATCCAACTTTTGATGAAGCTTGAGATGTCCTACGGCCTCAAGGTTTTGTTCCAAGTCATCAACAGCAATCATTTGAAACTCTAAATGAGATGCTTGCTCCAAAATGGCTTGTCCGACATGACCACAACCCATGACAATCAACTTTAAAGGCGGGACCACGGGTTCTAACAAAAAGGTCATTTGCCCACCGCAGCACATCGCCAACTCATGGGTTAACTTAAACTGGCGTACCGTCGGCGAGCCGGTTTTTAAAACAACCTTCGCTTGCTCTTTAACCGCTTCTTCTACCTGTCCGCCACCGATGGTTCCCAAGATTTGACCATCTTCAAAGATCAGCATTCGGGTGCCTACTTTACGCGGTGTTGAACCATCGGCCCGCACAACGGTCACCAAGACTCCACGCTCGCCGTCTGCCTGCATCTGCAGCACTCGCTCAAATATTTCACCGCTCTCAAACGCCATATCTTATGGTAACTCCATCATTACGATTCTGACCACTGATTAATTGGAAGAGACCAACGAACGACTGTTTTCAACCGAACGCAAAATAGCCTCAGGTGTAGCCGGTACGCTCAAGGACACTCGCACACCATCGGGACCAAAAGCACCGATGGCATGTTCCAAAGCAGTCAGCATGGCCAAGCCGTGCATAAACGGCGGCTCACCCACAGCTTTACTCTTGTGAATCACACCCTCCTGGGGAGCTCTCTCCAAAAGCGAGACCCTGAAATCTTCGGGAATATCTCCGTAAGCGGGAATCTTATAGGTAGAAGGAGCATGGGTAAGCAGACGACCTCGGTCATCCATCACAAGTTCTTCCACTGTCACCCAGCCGGCTCCTTGTACGAAGCCGCCTTCCACTTGGCCTTTATCAATCTCCGGCAAAAGGGAATTGCCAACATCATGAACAATGTCCACACGTCGCATGCGATGCTCACCGGTCAGCCCGTTCACTTCAATCTCAACCACGCTGCCACCATAAGCATAATAGTGGAACGGCCTTCCTTTTCCGGTTTTAGCATCGAAATAGATATTTGGTGTGCGGTAATAACCAGTGGCCGACAATGAAATTCGCTCCACATAAGATGCCTGGGTGACTTCTCCAAACGTCACCGCCTTATCCTCTTGCCCAGGTAGATAAACCTTCCCACCCGCAAAAACGATGGTATCAGCATCACCGCCAACAACACCGAGCAGCTGCGCCGCAATCGGTCGCATGCGCTCCCGAACTTCCACGCAAGCATTGCGAACTGCCTGTCCATTCAAATCGGAACCACTGGATGCGGCAGTTGCTGAGGTATTCGGGACCTTATCCGTGGAAGTTGGCATAATACGAACCTGCTCCAAATCCGCCCCAAGCTCATGAGCACAAATCGCCAGCATCTTGGTATGAAGGCCCTGCCCCATCTCGGTTCCACCGTGATTTAATTGAACCGACCCATCGGCATAGACAAGCAACAAAGCACCTGCCTGGTTCAGCATAGACGTCGTAAACGAAATACCAAATTTCACCGGCTGAAAACCGATGCCTCTTTTGACCCACTTCGATGAAGCATTGAATGACTCGATCGAACGTCGCCTCTTTTCGTAATCGGACTCGCTCATAAGCTGGGCATACAAGCGTTCAAGGCGATTATCGTCAAAGATCACTTCCTGACCATACGGTGTTTGATTCCTAGGAGCCGCTCCATAGAAATTGCGAGCCCGTAACTTAGCTGCATCCACACCCAAGAGTTGAGCGGCATGGTTCATCACAGCTTCAACGACCGCCATCCCCTGAGGCCCACCAAAACCACGAAAGGCCGTGTTCGAAGTTTTATTGGTCTTCGCTATTCGGCCCTCAAAATCAGCGTTGGGAATAAAATAAGAGTTATCGAGATGGAAGAGGCAACGCTGCAAAATGGCTGGCGATAAATCCAGACTCCAACCACCATCGGCATAGGTTTTCACCCTTAGCGCTTGTAAATCACCCTCTTTACTAAACCCTGCCTCATAGGTGCTAAACCATGGGTGACGCTTACCAGTAGAAATCATATCCTGGTCGCGATTCATCCGCATTCGAACTGGCCGACCTGTTTTCCAAGCAGCCAGCGCTGCTGCCTGAGCAACATAAACAGCCTGGCTCTCTTTTCCGCCGAATCCCCCACCCATACGGGGACATCTCACAACAATACGATGACGCCCTATACCTAAAAGCTCAGCAATCTTCGTTTGCACTTCACTTGGATGCTGGGTCGATGACTCAACTTGGTAACAACCATCCTCAAGCGGAGTGACTTGAGCAATTTGCGACTCGAGATAAAAGTGGTCCTGTCCACCGGTTTCAATTTCTCCACTGAATCGTATTTCTGACTCATTCAGAGCTCGGTCCACGTCACCATGCCCGATACGAGCAACGTCCCCCTGAAATGAATCTTTTTCAATGGCGTCTTGGATGGATAAAATAGGTTCTGATTCTTCAATATCAATGTGAACCTTCGAAGCACCTACTCGGCAAGCATCCACACTCTCAGCCACAACCACGCAAACACTTTGTCCGTAACTATGGATTTCATCCGGTGCTAAAAAGGGCTCGTCATGAAACACAGGTGAGGCATCGTTCGCACCGGGAATATCAGCCGCCACCAAAACATCGACCACCCCAGGAACTGCTCGCGCTGGTGTCACATCAATGTTCTTCAATAGCCCCGCGGCTACAGGGGAAGGCACGATCTGTGCGTGTAAGAGACCAGGAACCAGGGGAAAATCATCCACATAACGAGCTTCACCGCTCACATGCAGGTGGGCGCTCTCATGAGAAAGGGCCGACCCCAGAGGAGACTTAGACTTGGTCATGATTCCCCTCCAATACTAACGTGGCTGTCGGCGCATGGGGAATGGCTACAAAATCTGCATCTTTGGTTTCCTCAAAGAAGCCACGCAAAAGATTCCCGATTAACTTACGTCGATACCATTCTGAACTGCGGTGGTCTGACAAAGGCGAAAACTCTTTTTCAATCACCTGGGCTGCATCTTCAACGGTCTCTTCCGTCCACGGTTTTCCTACCAAGAAGGCTTCAGTCTGCTGCGCCCGAATCGGCGTCGCAGCCACACCTCCCACACCGATGCGAACAGCACGAACCAAAGCATCATCATCCAAAGTAACAACAATACCCGCAGCAACACTGCTGATATCCAGTTCACGACGACGAGACACTTTATAGGCGGATGTCTTTGAGCCCGGAGCACTGTCAGGAACCCAAATTCCCTCCAGAATCTCGCCCGGCTTCAAAGCAGTTTGTCGATATCCCAAAAAGAAATCATCGACAGAGACCACACGGCTTCCATCCTTGGAGCGTACATGCAGCTCCGCATTCAGAGCCAAGAGTACCGGTGGCAGATCGCCAATGGGCGACGCATTACAGATATTTCCACCAGCAGTTGCTCTATGTTTAATTTGCCGGGCACCGTAAAAACGAAGTATCCGAGCAATCATCGGCACCCGTTTTTGTAACGCGCTTTCAACATCCGTGAGCGGAACCGCAGCTCCAATATAGACCCCTCCTTCTCTAAGTTCGAGTCGGTGCAGTTCCTCTAAGCTCTCAACTGAAATGAGATTTGGTAGACGACGGTGAGCTTTGGTGATCTCAAGCGAGAGGTCTGTCCCACCGGCCACTATACGAGCATCCGGGTGTTCTTCGATCCTTTTGAATAAATCTTCGAAATTGGTCGGGATGTGAAATGATTCTCCATGACAATCGTAACTCAGTTCCCGCTTTGAACACGTTGCATTCTGAAGACAGCGTAGCAATGTTCCTGGGGGACGTGTTCCTATCACCTCGGTGGCCGCATCACGAATAGGACGATAACCGGTACAACGACAAAGATTTCCGCACATCTGGTCGTCAACTTGCCAGGCATCCTCAATATCGTCTCGATAGGCAGCCTCCGTCATCGACATCACAACACCGGGGGTACAAAAACCACATTGAGACCCCAACTTTTTCACCATCGCCTCTTGGACAGGGTGTAGCGCTTCTTCTTTAAGGCCCTCAATCGTAAATACTTCTCGGCCGTGCAACATAGGCATGAGAAGCAAACAACTGTTTACTGCGCGGTACTGAGGATTGCGGCCCTGTTCAGCATCTAAAAGCAAAACAGTACACGCACCACAATCACCTTCGGCGCAACCTTCCTTGGTCCCCGTTAAAGATGCGGTGTAACGCAAGAAATTCAATAAGGTTTCATTGGGTGAGACGTCGCGAACATCCACCCGCTTTCCATTTAGGAAAAAGTGCAGCGGCGCCATAGGGCCACCTCCCAATCATCATATTGTATGCTTTCCGCCCCAAAATTTCGCCACAACCATCTCGGGATCGGCCGACCCTTCTATTATACACGAATTCTTAAATCAAACGCTTATGATGTCAGATTTCAATGAACTGTAGTATACTCTTGTCTAGACCTACCTCTTTCAATTATAGGGGTCGGCCGACCTGAAGTTGGGCAGAGGAGGATAGCAAATCATGTCTGCCGATAATCAAGATCAAGAATACTTGGCGCAAGCAATAGCATTGGCGCAACGCGGCGTAGATGAAGACCGTGGCGGTCCCTTTGGTGCAATCATTGTCAAAGATGGAAAAATCATTGGCGAGGGTAACAACGGAGTAACCTCAACCAATGACCCTACGGCTCATACAGAGGTCACCGCAATTCGTAACGCATGCAAAAACATAGATAATTTTCAATTAGACGGAGCAACCATTTATTCGAGCTGCGAGCCGTGCCCCATGTGCTTGGCCGCAATTTACTGGGCTCGTATTGAACGTGTGGTTTACGCCTGCACTCGTGATGACGCCGCGGATATTGGTTTTGATGATGCGCATATCTACAATGAACTGCCCCTAAGCAACGAAGAGCGCTCGATTCAAATAGAGACGATGATGCGTGACGAAGGCCTTCAGGCCTTTAAGAAATGGACTGATAAAGAAGATAAAGTGCGTTACTAAACCGCACGGGCCCGGCTGATAGAACCTGCCTTGCGCATGGAAACGGTCA
>CAZZDT010000102.1:0-8427 GCA_964652435.1 uncultured Bdellovibrionales bacterium | reverse complement strand
ATACGGCGGCGGCGGCGGTGGCAATCGCTGGTAATTTGATTCTTTAGGAATCAAGTCGAGACGAAATAAGAAACCGGGTGCTTGATGAGAGAGCACTCGGTTTTTTTTTGCCTTCCATTAGACAAATTGAATCTTCGATTCATCTTTTGTTTGAGCATTACCAGGATCAAACGTTAATTCCCCTTGCCTCAGAGCCTGGCCAACCCTGGTGCGAAAGGTATCCTCTGTTTCACCTTTTTGAGGATAGATGGGATCGCCCCAGTGCATATGGATGGTGCTTAGAGGCATGGGGATATGAGTTTGATCCCAGGTCTTTTCAAGAACTCGAGTTTTGGTGGCTAAAGGCGTTAGTGGAATGACCGGGCAATTGTGTTCAAGGGCCAATGTGGCCACACCGCGGTGTACGAAGTTTCTTGGGCCTCGGGGGCCATCCACCGTGAGAATGGGATTGTAAGCCTCTTCTATTAGCAGTCGTGACATTTCAGCCAATGCCTCGGCTCCGCCTTTTGACTTTCCATTCTTTCGTGAAGATCCCCGAACGGGTCTCATACCCGCGCATTGAATCGAAGGTGCAATCAGATCACCGTCATCTGAACGAGATGCCATGACCACGGAATGGGGATTTTTGCCGAGGATTCCGGTAATCATATGCGCGTGCAAGAGCGCTACAATAAACGGCTCCTTGTTATCAAGAAAAGCTTGGCGCGAATCGTTATGGTGCTGAATACGACATGAGAATCGCCATGCGATGGTCATGAGGCCGATGAGCCAACCCAGTATAATGCGCAAGGCTTTCATAGGCGGTATGTATGGCCCTGATTAGAAATCATCAAGTCCCTTGGAGACACGCTGTGTGTAGCCTTGGTCTTGCCGCGGGTAGGTGGGCAAGAGAGCAAGGTGCTCGAGTAACTGCCGGGTATTGGGACAGTCTTGTTGGTATTCAGAGAAGCATTCCAGGTTTGAGACATCTCGAAAAAAATCAATGTTGATATCCACTTTGCGTTCACGCAGATGTTGTTTGAATAAAACGTTGGAATCTTTTACCCAAACCGGGAACTGCAAATAGGTTTGATAGCTTGCTGGAGGCAATGGAGGAATCAAGATTGAATCGTCTTTATTTGCAATAGCATCTGTGTACGCTTGCGCAATGGTACGAGATGCCTCAGCTTGATGCTTCCAATCTTGGAGACCCTTGATGATCAACGAAGCCTGCATGGAATTCATTTGGCAAACATACGATTTTGGGATTTCAGTTCGCTTCACGGCATCTTTATCGACGTGACCATTTTTGTCTAAAAGGTCAATCACTTGAAAGACCAAAGGCGTGTAGAACCAAGGGTGGGTAAACACGTCGTATGACAAGCAAAAGAGAAGCTTGCCGAATAATTTTTTGGCGGAAAACAGAGGTCGGTCTTTTACCTTTTCTTCGATGGCTCGCAGGACCTTGGTGTCTTTGACGAGGAGTGCGCCCCCAAAAATGCCGTTGACGTTTTTAAGTGCACCAAAGCTATACACGCCCGCATCTCCAAATGTACCGGCCATTTTACCATGATGAGAGACACCAACTGCTTGGGCGCAATCTTCAAAAACAAGTACATTTTTGTCTTTGCATATTTGGACAATCTCTTCGATGGACGCGCACGTTCCGTAGAGATGGGCAAGGACCAATACTTTTGTTTTGGGCGTGATTTTGTTTTTTAAATCTTCGAGGCAGATATGGTAATGCTGCGCAGCGGTATCAACAAAGACCGGTTTGCCACCGGCGCATATGATCATGTTGACCATATCGATGAGTGTGTAGGAGCTTGTGAGCACTTCGTCTCCAGGCTCAATGACTTCCTTGAGATAATCGTAAAGGCCCACTCTGGCCTGAGGTGAAGCAATGAGGTTTTGTTCTCCGGTGAATTCTCGAAGCTCTGCTTCAAGATCTTTAATTCGCCGTTTGTGAAGAAATTCCAGAGTAAGAATAGAGATCAAGCACCGAAAATAAAACCTGAGGCCACTGGCAATTCGGTAACGAGAATATAGCATTACGTTCCAAGTTTAACTTAGTATATAGTTGTAGAAAAGGTACTCAAGCTTGAGGGCTCAGGATGGTAGAAGAGTACAACCTCGAAACACAACCGCAAGTAAAGCATAAGGTCTTTAACAATTGGGAGGTCATTCCCAAGGGTTGGTATTATCTTTTTCAGTCACGAGAAGTCCCCAAAGGTCAGGTGAGGTCGGTTTTTGTAGGACAACAAAAGCTTGTGGTCTTCCGAGGAGAAAGCGGGGCGGTGAAAGTCCTGGACAGCTTTTGTCCTCACATGGGAGCCGATTTAAAAATAGGAAAAGTAATCGGTGATAACCTGCGTTGCTTTTTTCATCATTGGCAATTTGATGGAACGGGGCAGTGTACAAAAATCCCAGTTCAAAACGATATTCCAAAGCGAGCTAAAATTAATGGCTACGCCGTTTGTGAAAAATACGGCTGTATTTGGGTATACCCCGATGCAGAAGCAGATCGTCCTCTTTTAGAGGTACCGGCGCTTGAAGGCCATGATGTTATTTCATCTGTGGGCTCACCCAATGTTTCCGAGAGCCATCATCATATCAGTATGATCAATGGTATTGATCCTCAGCATTTGGCAACTGTGCATCAGCTTGAAATTGAGATGACCTTAGATGTGTCTGAAGATGGAAACCATATTTCTTTTATCCTTGAGGGACCGACGCCGAATGGAAACCCCATGGAAAAGATGATGCGGTTTATGTTGGGCGAACGTTACAGTTACGCCATGAAGTATGCAGATGCATGTTTTGCTTGTTTGACAGTTTTGAGAAATGTTTACTTCCTTCGTAAAGAGTGGCGCTGGCCTGAACTGCATATGTTTTATGCTTACCGTCCGGGGGTGGATGGACGTTCTTACACATGGCCTATCTACGTAGCGAAAAAAGAGAAGGGTTTCTTTGGTGCCATCAAATCACGCATCAAGTTATGGATGACCAAGCGACTTTATTTCTTTCTCAAAGACGAGGATGAAATCATCTATGATAATATCCGGTACAATCCTACCAGCTTACTGAAAATGGACGGCCCCGTAACGCGATACATTGGATATGTGAACCGGCTACAACCTTCACAGTGGTCCCGTAAGAAAGACAAGAAGCGTGATTCTTGAGCTTCAAGTCTACGGCTTTGTTGGCGCCTTTGCTCTGATGCTCTTTATCCTGGAAAGGATTTTCCCAGCTGTTCCTCAAGAACAATCCGATTGGTGGTTTCCGCGGGCAATTTTGCTTTTTGGGCTTACACTGGTCGTAGGGAAACTTGGCGATATGACCTGGATGCCTTGGTTGCGCGAGCATTCGGGGTTGCAGCTCTTTGGTGAGATTTCGGCGCCGTTGCAAGGTTTGTTGTGTTTCTTGATTGGAAGTTTCTTTTTCTATTGGTGGCACCGCTGGCGTCATGAGGTGATGCTCTTCTGGGACCTTTTTCATCAGATGCATCACAGTCCGAAGCGGGTTGTTACCTTAACCGCCTATTATGTGCATCCAGCGGAGGTGGTGATTTCATCGATGCTCAATGGTGCCATGATTTATGGCCTCTTGGGTGGCAGCTATGAGGGCTTTATTTGGTCGGCGGGCATTTTTTCGTGTGTTGGCATTGGATACCATTCGAATTTAAAAACGCCTCGATTTTTGGATTACCTCATTCAAACACCAGAGATGCATCGGTTGCATCACAAGCGAGGTGTTCATGAAGGAAACTATTCGGACTTACCTCTTTGGGATATTTTGTTTGGTACGTTCCGTAACCCGAAAGATTACGAGCTGGAGTTTAGGTTTGGCTTTAGGCAAAACCTTGAACTGAAATTTTTAGATATCATCTTGTTTCGAAATGTTTTGGACCGTTATCGAAAAGAATAGATTCTTTACTCGGGAGTGATCTCTACAAAGTGGGCAAGCTTGACCACCTCTGCACCAAAGATATCCAGCCGTGTTTTCCAGCCAAACGGCTTTTTATTGAGTCCTTCGAACAAAGAGCTGATTCGGATACTATGGGCTGGTCCAACCCAGTCTTGAATTTGTTCTTCGCCTTCCAGTCCCCAGTGGACTTCCTCTTGGGGAAGCGTCGAGCGCCGCATTCCGGCATTGAGATAGCGGATGCCGCGCGGGGAGAGACAATCAAACGCAATGCTTGCCCCAGGCAGCTCGCGGCCAATGGTTCCCAGCAGCTCTTCCATTTGTTCTGCTTGGAGGTACATGGTGACGCCAGCCAGACATATCTGCGCGGTGGTTGCTCCTGCCTCTTGGATGGTCTTTAGCCATTGATAGTCAAAGAATGAACCTTTGTAGACAACCCGTCTTGGATTCGGTTCGAGAAATTTTTCTCGGAAGGTTAGGGTATCTGGAAAGTCGCAATCGATGACGGTGGCTGTACCGTTATCGATACGTTGAAAGGGGTCATCAAGGCCAGCACCGAGATTAACCACAAAGCCGTCTGGGTGTTTGTTTAAATGAGCTCGGGAAATGGCATCCAGTCGAAATGAGCGATGGCCCCAAAGCGCTATGCCGTATCCACCAATGTGTTTATCGATGATACTAAAGTCGTAGTTGGTATTTTCTACGACCTTGAGAGCAAAAGGATCTTTAAAGGCGAAGGTATCGTTCTTGTGCCACCAGTAACGGCCCCAAAGTGGAAGTAAGCCTGTCTGCCCCAGAACAGAGAAGTCTACATCGTGTTTGGTTTGTGATTGCTGTGAGTCCGACACAGAGCCTCCGATTGTATACAGGCCTAGTTTAGCGCCATTTGGATATTATTTACTATAGACACCCCCGTTTGTGATTGATCATCCAGTGCGTTTTTGTAAGACGAACCTAAGTTCAAACCGCTCTGCTCATTCGGTTTTGACTGTGACCCAGGCTCGTGGTTCGCGTTTTGAGAGATATGCAAATGAAGACAAAAACCGCTCGGAAAATACACACCTATTTGGGAATTGCATCAGGACTGTTTTTAATTTTGGC
Organism: uncultured Bdellovibrionales bacterium; assembly: GCA_964652435.1. Classification (GTDB taxonomy): domain Bacteria; phylum Myxococcota; class XYA12-FULL-58-9; order XYA12-FULL-58-9; family JABJBS01; genus JABJBS01. Next base: position 3,423 of record CAZZDT010000102.1, on the reverse strand, counting down.
GGGGGTGACCGGCACCGTGCTTACGTTTCGGGGAGAATTTGCAAAGCCTCCGATTGTTGTTCCAGAGTCGATGCAGCAAAATCCGCAAGAAGATTTAGGCACGTTGATGACCCGGGCCAAAGAAGTTATGGGCGCAGAGATCAACTGGATTCGCTTCTCAAGCGGCCCGGCCAAACCCATTATGATTCGTTTTCGAGATGAGGTTTCAACGACCCTCTATTACGCTCCAAGCGGAGAACTCGTAGGTCGACGCGATAGGTCTGAGAAGAGCATCGTGAGCTGGATGTTTGATCTACACACAGGAGCCATTTTGGGGCGGCCTGGTGAACTGGTAATGGGATTGATTGGCTTGTTCTTAGCTGTTTCTTCAATCACGGGTTTTTTGATTTGGCCGTTTATTCTTCGTCGGCGGCGAACGCGGCAGTTGCGGGCCATGCGTATGGCGGGTGCTTAACCGCTTAAGGCTGAGCGACTTGCCTCGTCTTGTAGCTTTCGTTCCCGACCATTTGATTCTCATGAGTGTGAAAATCTTTCGCAGCCAATAGGAATCTACGTTTTCGATTTATTGAAAGTAAGAAGTATTGCTTTTTACTTTTTATGGTGCCACTGTCTTTCCCATCTCGGAACAAGTTATGGGGTTTTTGATATGCACAATCGGCAACATTCGTTTTTGAGTTCTAAAAATCTTTTAACCTACCTAAACTGCTTGGCTTTTTTAGCTTTCGTGGGTGCGTGCGCAGAAGTAGGCCCTCAGCCAGGTACCGCTGAGGGTGATGTTACCGGCGATGCCTCCGGTCAATCGGTTCCGGGTGAAGATGGCTCCCAGAGCGATCTCGAGCCTGAGCAAAGTGGTGAAAGCAGTGGGGATGAGAGCACCAACGATGAACCAAGCGGTCCACCTCCATGCGCTGAAATTGAAGCTGAAGCGGCAAACCTCTATCTGCCCGTGGATATCATTTGGGCCATCGATTCTTCTGGAAGCATGAGCGGCGAGATTGAATTGATTCAAGAACGCATGAATGGCTTTGTGGAATACATGGAAACCACGGGCATTGATTATCGCCTGACGCTGCTTGCGGGTCTCGCCGAGGAAAACATCACATCCTATGATGTTTGCATCCCGCCTCCTCTTTCAAGTGTGGATAGCTGCCCCGATGAAGATGGACCGCGCTACCGCCATGTAAAGACGCATGTGGATAGCTTCAATGCTTTGGAACAACTGGTCGAGCATTACGATGTTTATTCAGATTTCTTACGACCTGAAGCAGCCGTTCACATGGTTGTGGTGAGTGATGACGAATCCGATATGAGCGCCAACAATTTTCTCACGGCGTTGCGCAGTCTTGGTCATCAACCCTTTGTTGATAACCTCACATTTCACAGCGTTGTTTCCGATGCTCAGGAAACCTGCATTCTTGGATTCTGTTGGGATGCCGGATGTTCTGGACCTTACGGTGATGCCTCGGCGCCAGGCCACGAATATGTGGCATTAAGTGAAGAGACTGGCGGTATTTTTAGTAATATCTGCAGCGCCGAATGGGATCCGATTTTTGAATCTATGGCCGACAGTGTTCTCGCCTCAACGCGCATTCCATGTGCCTTCGCTTTGCCACAAACCCCGGATGGTCTCGTGGTGGATTACGAGTCTGTCGAAATTAGCTTTGAGGACGAATCCGGCAATGTTGTGGACCTGGACCGGGTGTTTAGTGAGAACGAGTGTGCACCAGGAAAGTGGCATTACGATGACCACAGTTCACCAAGTTATATCCAGATTTGCTCTGACTCTTGTGGTGAAATTTTTGGAAGTCTCCAAATTACCATCGGTTGCGAAAAAGGTTAAATCGCTACTACCGCTGAGACCACCGCAATTTGAACAACCCAAATGATGGCTCCATAGAGCAAAGCTTTGGATGCTTGCTTGCGCATGCTTTTGAAGTTGATGCTTAACCCAATGGCTGCCATCGCGATGGTTAGAATGAGCTTATCCGCAGCTTTGATTTGAGAGACCACATCACCGGGTAAGAGGCCCATGGAAACAATGGTGGCTGCAACCAAGAAGGCTACCAGATACCATGGAATGTTGATCGACTTGGTGGAGCTTTTGCTTCCTTGCTTTTGGTTCATGGTCAAATAAAGGACCAAAGGAATCAGCATGGCAACGCGGCCCATTTTAATGGTAACCGCGAGGCTACCCACGTCATCGCTCATGGTAAATCCGGCAGCAACAACGTGCCCAACCGCTTGAAGGGTACCGCCTACCATCAAGCCGCTTCCCTCAACATCGAAACCCAGCAGCCCGGACCACATTGGAACGGCAAAGATTCCGATGATGCCTAAAATGCTTACGACACCAACTGAGATGCCAATGTCTTTGCGGTCTTTTGCAATCAGTGGTGCTGCGGCCGCGATGGCTGAAGACCCACAAATTGCTGTGCCGACGCCTACCAACAGAACCGTGGAACTTGGCATTTTAACGAATCGAGCAAGTATGACCGACATGCCGAGGGCCGTGGTGACTGCAGCTAAGATAACCGCACCGGCTGTCCATCCAAGTTGACTCAGCAATTGCAGGCTTAAACTAAAGCCCATACAAGCTACCGCCAATTCGAGGACTTTCTTTTCGCAAAATCGGATTCCAGGTTTAAAGCGCTCAGAAATCTTGAAAAGATTGCCTACCACCAAACCGATAAGAATTGCGCTGGTAGCACTGCCAAGTGCCGGCACCATATGTCCAAGGTAGCGCCCGGCGATCCCGACCAATGCACAGAGTAAAATGCCCGGTAGAAAACTTCTCCAGCGATTTCCAATCACGCGAAATGCACCACTTAGACCGGTGGACGTGGGAGCGTTGAAAACGTGAGCCGGTGGTGCCCCGGCCTCGGCGAGGAGCGGTCCATCCATGTTGGATGTGGGCTTAGGATTAAGCGGTATGTCGTTGATAGAGTTGTGTCCGCGCACGGAATCTATCCTTCGCTTTCTTTGTATTGGTCCGAGCAACAATTACGGCGACCAAACTCTATGATTCGGCATTTTTCCAGCGAATTCTACGCATTATTCCGGATAAAACATGACCGAAGGACTTATGTTATACATGGTGGCAATTTGCCGAATAATATTTGGCACAGTGCCCTATGACGCGCTGTCCTTGAGGGCTGACCATGCTTTCTTAAATGAATTGTGTAGGTATTTTAGGCACTTATACGCACCCTGAGGTGAATTCCCTTTTGATCTGGACGGTCAGGAATGTGTTAAGCTGTCGAAGCGGAGGCTCATCATGACTGAACCTATTCAGATTCATTCGCAAAAAATCAAAGCGCAAAAAGCGCTTCAAAAAAAAGAAGTCTTCGGTAACTTCGAGAAAATTATTGAAGGTTGGTACTGGGCGATTCCATCGAAAAAGGTCCGTAAAAATAAAGTCAAACC
>CAZZDT010000101.1:0-8453 GCA_964652435.1 uncultured Bdellovibrionales bacterium | reverse complement strand
TTGAGTTCTCGCTCCACAACCATTTGTGTGGCGATACCTGCGTGATCGGTCCCTGGTAGCCACAGTGTTTTCCGCCCTTGCATGCGTCGCCAGCGAATCAGCATATCCTGGATGGTGACGGTCAATGCGTGACCCATGTGGAGCGAGCCGGTGACGTTGGGTGGAGGAATAACGATGGTGTAGGGTTCACCCTCGGGATTCATTTCAGGCGCGAAGTAGCCTTCTTTTTCCCAGATTGGGTACCACTTGTTTTCCGCGTCCGTTGGGTCGTACGCAGATGGCAGATTTTCGATATTTGAGTCACTCATTTTATCTCTCCACACTTCGGGGCAGGCGTAACTTCCGCCTTGGTCCTCGCGAATGAACGAGGCCTTATATGCATCCTAGGTGGGGATGCCAAGCGTGTGAGGGGCGCGATGGGCGTTCTCTAAGCCCTTGAGAAGGCAAGGCGATCAGGGATTTTGCTTGTTTAGGTGCTCGCGGATAAGTCGTTCGGCCAAGTCTGGCACGACTTCCCATACGACACGCTCCACAACTTCGGCCGTGACTTTGCGAACAGCGGCTTCAATCACCGGCATCAAGGCCTCTACGTCCACTTCGCCGTCAGCGATATTTATCTTCTCTGCGGTACTTGTGGTGTCAGGAGCGATGGAGCCAAGGTCGATTCCCAGTCCTAGGTCGGTAACCGGGGCGGTTAGAGCCGGAATCGAGTGGGTTGGCTCAGGCTGGTATGGCTCGTCGTCCTCATCTGTCTGGACGGATCGGACAACCATGGTGGGCGCGTCAGGTGCTGGGATTGGGGCCAGTTCTGGCACCTCCAGTGACGGAGGCATATCCAGCTCTGTTGCCGCAGGATCGGGCTCTGTGACCGCTGGCGTATCGAAATCCGGTACCAGAGGCGCCTCCTGGTCGTCGGCGGTGGCCATTGGGCTTTCGAATTCATCCGGTGCGGGTGTGATCAGTGCTGGAGGGAAATCGGTTTCCGCCGGTGGCGGCGTGATCAGAGCGGGCTCAGGTGCTGTCGTTGTCTCGACGGGCGGCGTGATCAGAGCTGGAGCGGGTGCTTCTATGGCCTCCGGCGGTTCGGTGACCAGTGTCTCGGCCGGCGGTGGCGTGATCAGTGCCGGTTCTGGCGCCTGTGCTTTTCGAGCTTCTTGTGCGGCGCGAACGGCTGCTGCCGGTGCTGGTGGCGGTGGACCCTTGATTGCCGGCGGTGGTGGACCTTTGATCACTGGAGGTGGCGCAGAAACTTGAGCTTCGGCCGGTTCAGGGGCGGTTACCGGTGGTGCAACCGGTTCAGGAGCAGCTTGTTGAGGAGGGCGAGCCGAGCGCGGGATAAACCGCATAGCCGCCACAGACTTTTCCACTTCTAGCCCTAAGTGTGTCTTGACGTGATCGATCAGTTCTTGAGTGTGAAAGGGTTTTGCAACTTGGCTGCTGATACCAGCGGTGTCGAGCACGGCCTGGTCAACTGGGCTGTGATTGGAGCTTAAGAGTACCAGAGGAAAGCTTTGTCCTGGTGAGTGGGCCAGCATGTCCCGTGCGAGGTCGAGTCCATTTTCTTGGGCGAGATTGGCATCTACCAGAGCGATATCAGGAACCTTTTCACTGAGGGCGGCCAGGGCCTCTTGTCCGCTGCTGACCGTGGTGAGCTCAAAATTCTCGTGAGCGAAAGTGATATCGATTGCTTTTCGGATGGTGGCAGAATCATCTACGACCAAAATATGATGGGACATCGTACGCTCCGTCAGGCTAAACTTGTTTCTTTTATATTCTGCATGTTTCGTTCGCGCAAATGGTGTCCAAGATTCCCATCGACTTCGGGCTGGAAACGCTTCTTTAACCGTAATTCACAGTGGTACAGGTATCCATTGGTCTGTTAAGTTCCCCGAATGTTCAAGAAAGTAATAAGTGCCTTGGCTTTGTCGGTATTGCTGGCCGGTTGCCAAGTCTACGAATTTGTTTTCATGCCCGACACTGAAGAACAAGGCAGCTGGCTGAACTTTAAGGTTGAGACGCCTTCGAGGGCTGACTTGCTCTTTGTGGTGGATAACTCCGAGAGTATGGCTCAAGAGCAGGCAGCGCTGGCATCATCGTTCACGCAAATGCTTGAAGTGTTGGCGCCCCAGGACACGAGTTACCGGATTGGAATCGTTTCAACGGATGCCCATGGTTTCCAGGTGGATTGTTGTGGGGTTCAGAATCCCATCGTTCAGGTCGGTACGGATAACAGCATTGATGGTGGCCGCGGGAACTGCCAAAGCTGTCTGTGCGCTGACGGGGAGGATTGCTTTACCTGTCTGAGTTGCGAGCCTGTGGTTGAAATCGACCGTCCCCACGATGGCACCAAGGGACGCCTGCTGGCCGCTTATGATCCTGACGTGTTTAACCTCGCGGGATGGAGTCATCTCAGCGATGAACTGCAGGGATTGTTGCCGCAAGTTTTCCCGGTAGACACGACGGGTGCTTTGGCGGTCATCGACCGTGAGATGTTGACGGCTAAAGCTTGTGAAGCGTGCGGGTGCACTGACTGTGAGCAAGGTGTGTCTAGCTGTGATGCCCTTTTCGAAGGTTGCGTTAGCGATTTGACGTCCGTTTTGGTGGAGGCGCATTTTCGGAGCAACTTGGCCGGACTCGGTGTTGACGGTTTTGGCTGGGAGGAAGGGCTAAAGTCGGCATTGCTTGCAGTGGGACTCGACCCTGAAGAGCCAGATAACTCGGAGCCGGGTTACAATCTTGTGGCACCCGGTGCACCGAATACCATCGTTGTTGATGGGCAGGAAAGTTCATGGGTCCGTGATGATGCCGTTTTGGCTATCGCATTCGTTACCGACGAAGAGGATTGCTCGATGCCGGACAACTTGATGGAGTTGCGGCACCAGTATGAAGAAAATGGGATGCCGGTAGGGTCCATTTGTTATCAGCGGGACCAAAAGCAGAGGTTCCTGGATATTGAGGGGATGGCGGCGCAGTTGCTGAATAAAAAAGGGAACGCCGAATCAAGGATGACCGTTAGTTTAATCGGGGGACTGAGCGCCAGCGAAGGGGATCTTGGATGGCGTGAAGCGGTAGGTTCCAGCTGCACGACGCTTGAGTCTGGCGAGGTGAGTACGGCGTGTCATTGCTTTGCCGGAGCCTCGGCCCAGGATTACTCAGATTGGTGTCAGTTTACTCCGGGCCCAGAGAGCGAGCAGGCATGTGATGCGTTGGCAGCGTCTCGATATGTGCAGTTTGCAAAATCTTTCGAACGCCGAAGCTTCTCGTCGATCTGCCAAGGCGGCGACCAGGGCTTTGGGGCTGCCCTGAGACGCTTTGCTTTGCTGGCGACGGAGGCTTGTTTTGCTTTGGACGGAATCACACCCGTTTCTGCGGATCCTTCGAATATTCGGGTGAAGCGGCGGGCGCGAGAACAAAGTGCGAGTTCGACCATGGAGGAACTCAGCTTCGTGGGCGATTCCGGCGAAAGAGGCTGGTACTTTGACGAGCGGGAAAACAAGATTTGCTTATCTCAGATCGAGCGCAGAATTGGTGACGAATATTCCATCTTCGTCGTGCATGCGCAGAATGTAGATTATTCCCGCTAAAGAAGGTCCCACTTCATGTAGCGGGCAAGCAGCACATAAATAGAGTAGACGAAAAGCAAGAGCCAAAAGACAATCATCACCAGGTCAGACCGATAATGGTTGTCATTTATCTTGTCTAAGCCTTCCGGATCATAATCCTCGCCTTCCGCAATGGCTTCGTCGGCGACCTGTTGCAAAGCCAGTCTTACACGCCTGCGGTGTCTGGCTATCCAGATGACGGCCAGAATCATCCCAAGGGTCACCGTCGCCCCAAATATGAGATTGATATGACCACGCAACTCTACGCGGTAAACATCAAATGCGGCCTGCCGGGCTTCCCGGTTTGAATGAATGAGCTGAGCGGAGACAACATCAGGCTTAAACCTCGACATCAGCAGCTCTAAAAGCTTTGGTGAGGCGGCCAGTTCTTCATGGGTCAAGGACTTTAGGCTGTCGCCGCCTTTCTGACTTTTTAGCCAGGAGGCCAAGGTGAGGCGGTGACTTTCGTTTTCTATGTCGCCTGGCCAAAATGTTCGCCAGCTTGCGTTTGCCTCGGGAACAATGACATTCCTAAAGGCTACCACCGTTGTCGGCAAAGGCGCTTCGGTGAGTTCCGCCTCACCGCGATGAAACCCGTCGATAGCGATGGTTGAGCTGATGTCCACGAGACTGTTTCCAACCCAAGTGTCGATATGGATCGGACGACGATAAGGTAGGGTATGAAGGGTATAGTCTAAGCTCTTGTACCCTTGGGTCATCACTCCATGGTCGATGTCTAAAAGGAGCTGAACGGGATGGGGGTTCACTGGGACCTTGGACCGAATGGCTGGCGCGTCGCCAACGAATATCTCGAGTGGTTTCTTGTTGGGTGGTGGTGTGTAATCAAAGCTGAATAGCCCCGAAGAATCAGACTGTGTCTTTAAGCTTGGGTTGCGAAGCGACAATTGCGTTGCGACCGACTTGCCGTTGAGAACGATTCGGCCCGTCACTCGGTTCGGTAACGCCGATGTGATGTGATGGGTGGAGGGATAAAGCTCAAATTCCGGTGTATTGGGCGGCTGGTATTCCGGCTTGCCAAGATTTGCGTTGTTGTGATGGATGGTTCCGAGGCCCATGGTGGGCGTGTCTACCGGAGAAATCGGGACTGAAAAGATTTCGTGCTCGCCTTCGATGACAACATCAAATTGGATAACGGCATCGTCAGCGAGGTCATCGGGGATAGGTACCAGGAATGCGCTCTGGAATCGCTTGGTTTTCGTTTTTTCCCAGCGAGGACCTTTAGAATCCTTCAGGGTTGCCGTAACACTCTCAGCGAAGATAGGGCGAATGCGCTCAGGATGGACCGTGAGGAGCCTAAATCCGGCATTTTTGCCTTTCCATACTTGCTTACTTCCATAGACCAAGCTGGCCGATGGCACCTGAAGCATAGAGAGCTGAATGGAGAGAAGGATGAGGACAAGCATCACCCCCGCGAAGCCAACGATGGTTAGCCGCAGGCGTTGGTCTTCACGTAGAAGCGCGGAGGCAGGCGTGTTGTCCAATGGAGCAATTCCTAGGCCCCGAGGGGCCCCGAATTAAGTGGTTCAGAAGCCGCAAGGTGCCGGGTAGGCTGGATCGCTCGTAAAGCTACCGAAGTGGTCAACGTGCGCAGTGAGGCAGTTGGCCTGGCACTGAGGAAGCTCGGCGGGGAGATTGTCTCCAGCGCCTAAAACATCGGGGCTGATTTCCTCACGGGCTGATTGCAAAGATCCGTCTTCGTAGTAGTTTAGCTCGAGCAGGTGAAGGATATCTCCGGCAAGTTCCGGTGCACCATTGGGTACCGCATCACCGCTGATATTGTCCCGCCAAATATAAAGCATGGAGTAGAGACGGAAGCATGTGCTCATGCCGCCTTCTGATGGCCGGCCCCAGGTGCAGTTGTTGGCGTTGCAGCTGGCAGGCTCTGTGTATTCTTCACAAGATAGCGGCGGCACAATAAACTTGAAGCGAAGCCGGGTTCGATCTGCTGTGATATCTGACCCATAGGTGTCCTGGAAGTAGCTAAGCATGTCACTTGTGAAGCTATTGGCACCCACCAAATCTCCACCGGTGTTGATCCATCCCGCCCATTCCCGGCTTTCAAGCTGACGCACTTCAAAGAAAGGAAGATTGGCGAGGCTCGTAACGGGAGGACGCGGCGCATGCTGAGTGTTGAACTGAGTGGATTGTGGGCTATCAAAACCGTGGCTGGTGCTTGGCACAGTTAGGCTTTGGAGCCAGAGGTTTTGGGTCAGGTCGTCAACCGCGGGGCCACTGTTGGCTTCGCCACTTTGATCACTGAAATCGAGGTTGGTGGAACCTGGGCTCGAGCCTCGAACCTGAACGTCGGCCATAATGAGGGTTTCGGCTTCGCTTTGATAAGTCTCGGTGGCGGTGTCTTTGACTTCTGTGATTTTGATGCACATGTGGCCGACCGATTGAGCTTCGCCCTGGGTGGCTCCTGAGCTGTCGCTCTCAGATGTTCGCTTGTAGGAGCGGTTCATGGAAAACCAGTACTCGGTTCCAACTTCGAGCGGGGATCTTGGTCCTAGGTCGTTGTCCTCTGGGTCACGCTCTGGGGCCTGAAAAGTGCCGCCGAGTTCGTCTTTGCCGCAACCAGTTACCACCAGTGCAGGGCAGATCAGCAAGAGAGCAATAAACGCCGAAAGACGTGAGATAACGGGGGAGAGAGAGACCATTTCCGCTTCCTTTTTGAAATCAATAGATGTGCGACCAGATACCATACGCGGCAATCAAGTGCCAGGGTGGTTTCTTTGCGAAGATTAGACGCCAGGAAGCGCCAGATCTTTCAGAATAGTTGGGGATATTTGGGGAAATGAGCGATTGGGAGCGAAAACTTAGAACAAGTCGTCGTCATCGTCGTCGAAGTCGCCGCCGTCGTCGGTATCGTCGAGACCATCAACGCCACCAAGCTCGTCGTCGTTGTCTTCCATGTCGCTTTCGTCGTCTTCGCCGCCGAATGAGTCGAAATCGAGTTCACCGGTTAGCTCATCATCGTCTTCGTACTCATCTTCTTCTTCATCGTCTTCATAGCTATCGAATTCCCCTTCAAATTCGCTGCGGGGAGCGGTGCTCATGAAAATAACTGGTGTTTCGTCGCCTAATACAATCGTGTTTATGCTCATGGTCTTTTGCTTTCTTAAAGCCTGGTTCCTAGGAACAACCGCCTTTTCTCAACGTTAATCGGGAAAATAAACCACAATTTTCCCCGAGCTGACCTCACCCGTATAGCCGGGTTGAGTTTCAAAAACGAATTCCTGTTAAGGACACCGAACTGAATCTTCAGTCAATTGTTAAGTGCATAGAGAAAGACCTGAAAATGCAGTTTTTTGCTGTGGACGTTCGTTTTCATGGCCAGAAAAAGATCATATCCACGAAACCGGCAATTTGACGCATTGGGCCAATATTTAAAGCGTTTCATAAGTGAGCATTGCTTTTGATTGATGATTATTCATCAGTCTTGGTCATTTTATGGTTGCTTTTATTGGACTTGTCACTTAGGAGCGGGCCACCCGAGCGTGTAGGATGATGTGGGTGCACGCCATACCCCCGTTCCGTATATGGACAGAAAAAGGAATTTTCCCATGCAAAAACGAGCTATTGTACCCGCCCTGGTATTCATGGTTCTGGCAGCAGCCTGCTCCGAGCAGGAAGTTCTTACTGACCCCGGCGCCCCAAGTGGCATCGATGTGCCTTCCCGAGATGTGAAGCTACTTATTGAGACGCCCTCTGATATGTCTCTTCTTTTTGACGATAGAGCTAATATCATCGCGCGCGTTGTATTTGCCGACAATGGAAACCCAGTAGGCGAACGCCCTGTGAGCTTTGCGTTGGACGGAGACACTGCGGGCAGCACTTTGGCTGTTCAGACTGCAACCACTGGTTCTGATGGCCGTGTTTCAAACGTTTTGACGGCTGGAGCCCTATGCTCAGACCTTCAGGTGGTTGTATCGACAACTCAGCGGGACGGTTCAACATTGACGGAAGTTATCGACGTGATTGTTGATGGCGTTTACCGCGGTGGCATCCGTGTGGGTTTCGAGTACACAGACGTTGTTCCTTTGTCTGAGCTTACCGCAAGTCTTCACGAAGGTGTGATCGATTGCGAAAACGTGAACTTTGGATCACTTCCACCGGTTCAAGCTACAGAGCTTACCGGCGATGTTGAGGCAACTGTACTTTTCGCTGCGTTAGAAGAGAACAAACTCTTCAGTGTTACCGTTGAAGCTAAGGGTCCAGCAGGCAACACGGTTGCTTATGGCTGTGCGGTCGCGGATCCAGTTGTAGGCCGTTCGGTTGTAACCACCATCGTTCCTCTCAAGCTTGAGATGGTTGACCTTGAAGGTACTTATGACTTCTCGACGACCATGCACCTCAATGAAACCTTGCCTGGTGTAGCCGGTACGGTTGTTGATGAGGTTGGAAACTTCTTCCATGACCCAGCTGAGCTGATGTTGCGCTACTTGGGCTTGGCTCTAGAACAATACGTTGGCCTCGACCCAACTTATTGGGACCTCGGGCTTATGCTTGCTGCATCAACGGCGGGCTACAACGCAGCTGATTTCGAATCCAACGAGCACATGGTTGCTCAATTCATTTACGATAATCTCCTCGACCGTCTTCCTGCTTGGGTAGATGACGGAATGAGCATCGGTGGTGACGTTACAGATCTCGTGAACAACCTTCAGGTAGGCGGCAAGATGGACATCTTGAACGCGTCGGCCGAAGGTCAGTTGAACGGTAACTGGGGATGGGATGACTTCCTCTTTACGTGGCGATACGGACAAGAGTGTGACTTCACGAATACTTGCTGTGGACGTACGACTTACAGCGGTGCTGAGGTAGGACTGG
>CAZZDT010000100.1:0-8538 GCA_964652435.1 uncultured Bdellovibrionales bacterium | reverse complement strand
GAAACCATAACGCAGAAAAACGACCAAGACGGTAATCAACATCATGATCAAGCCAAGCCAGCTCAAACCACTGCCGAGCCGCTGCGTAAAGCGGTCAATGGTACCAATAATTGTCTGAACAGTATTTCTCATCCCAACACCAATCGGGCAGGAAATACTCTATTGTGATGAAAGCTACAACTCGTAGAGAGGAACCAGTGAATTTAGTAAGCACAGGCAGATCTCCCCCGTTGGCCGATTCCATTAGAAATCAGCCAAGAGGGATAATTCGTTAGACAAATTGGATACTTAGAGGCCTTAGGCGCTGGGCTGGGTAAAACGGTTGGTCGGAAATCGCGCCGAGGAAGAGCGCTCGAGAACGATTGCACCGGTACGAATGATGTCCATGACCCCAAACTGAGCCTCAAGCTCCATGGTAATCACGTTGAGTTCATTGCGAGTGCCAACCACCTGATAGGTAACACTGGTTGGACCTTCATCCACCCGTTGTCCCATCAACGTCGACATCATCACAGCCAATTCACCCCGCTTATGCTCAGGACAGCTCAAACGAATCAGAGCCAATTCACTCTCGACCACACATTCTGTTGGGTACTCGCGAGCATCAATCACATCCACCAACTTCTTGAGCTGACCAATGATAAGCGTAAGCGTTCGCGTGTCGCCCTTAGCCACAATGGTACAGCGTGAAAGCTTGCCATCGGGATCAGGAGAAACAGAAAGGCTATCGATGTTCCAACCCCGTCTGGAAAAAACCAAAACGAGACGGTTCAGCACCCCGGCCTTGTTTGCAACATAAAGACTGATCGTATGTGTGCGCATCACTGCATCTAAACTGCTCATCAGGTGCTCCCTTCTGGCTTTTCGAGTTTTTCAACCGGTGGTCCAAGCAACATGTCTTTCAAGGCTGCACCCGCTGGAATCATCGGATAAACGTTATCTCCGCTGGCAACTTCAGCGTGAATAACAACTGGCCCGTCATTGTATTCGAGGGCTTCTTTCATTTTCTCTTCCAACTCATCAGGATGAGAAATTCGAACGCCCTTGATCCCATATCCCTCGGCAACTTTTACAAAATCAGGATTACCCGTGAGGTCAACGCCTGAAAGCCGGTTGTCGTAGAATAAGTGCTGCCACTGTCTTACCATCCCGAGATACTTGTTATCGATAACAAGAATCTTGATAGGAAGCTTTTGAATCGCCGCCGTGGACAACTCAGGCAGAGTCATTTGAAAACCGCCGTCACCGCAAATTGCCGCGACCGTCGCATTAGGACGAGCAAGCTGTGCGCCGATGGCGGCTGGAAAACCATATCCCATGGTTCCTGCTCCACCCGAGGACAGCCATGAATCGGGATAATCCGACTTGTAAAATTGCGCTGCCCACATCTGATGCTGGCCAACATCCGTTGAGACAATGGCCTTGCCTTGAGTCTGCTTATAAAGCTCGTCAATCACTGCCTGAGCGCGAAGCGGGCCTTCAGTTTCGTAGGAAAGTGGGAACGCCTCTTTCCAAACTTGAATCTGTTCAATCCAGTCTCTGGTATCGCCCGGGGAACATTCCTCCAAAAGACGCTCCATGACGTCGTTGGCATCACCTACCACCGAGACATCCGGAATAACCATCTTGCCCATCTCAGCGGGGTCGATATCAATGTGAAGCTTCACTGCATCCGTACAGAACTCACTGAGCTTACCCACGATTCGGTCATCCCAACGCGACCCAACACTCATGATCAAGTCACAATCAACAACCGCCTTGTTGGCGTAAGCCGTACCGTGCATTCCTAACATGCCAACAGAAAGCTCATGGGTCTCGGGAAAGATTCCTTTGCCAAGCAACGTATTGGTGACGGGTACACCCATCTTTTCCGCGAAGGCAAGGATTGCTTTACCGGCTCCGGAAATCAAAGCACCGTGTCCAGCCAATAAAAGTGGCTTTTTGGCTTCTTTGAACGCGCGAGCCATTTTCTTCACGCCGTCCATATCCACATTCGAAGTCACGGTATAACCCGGTAAATCAAACTGTGGATTGTAATTCGGAACAAAGCTCGCCGAAGAGATATCTTTCGGGATATCAATCAAAACCACACCGGGACGACCTGATTCAGCGATATAGAATGCCTCTTTGATGATACGGGGCATATCATTCACGTCTTTTACCAAGTAGCTGTGCTTCACGATGGGCATGGTCACACCCATGACGTCTGCTTCCTGGAATGCATCGAGGCCTAGGTTGGCAGTAATGGTCTGTCCCGTAATGACTACCATCGGTACCGAGTCCATCTGCGCGGTCAAAATCCCAGAAACGGTATTCGTTGCACCGGGACCCGAAGTTACCAGCACCACCCCTGCTTTGCCGGTCACACGAGCGTAACCATCGGCCATGTGGGTTCCGCCCTGCTCGTGGCGGCACAAAACCAGCTCAATGGGTGAATCCAAGATAGCATCAAAGATAGGAATATTGGCTCCACCGGGATAGCCAAAGACCATGGGCACACCATGCTGCTGAAAGCACTCAATCAGAGCTTCTGCACCGGTGACTTCTTCCTCATCAACCCAGCCAGTGGCATCTGGCTCGTTGTAAACCGAAACCTGCTCGGTTCTAAACTTTGTACTGGTGACTGTTTCGTCACTTTCTTCAGAAGGCGGAGGCACCAATTCCAATCTGCGCGGCATTTGTGAATTCATGTTACGGCCCATCCTGTATAAGGGAGTTGTTCAAAAACTTGTTGCGTTTGATTTGCACCATCTAGAAGCATCGAAAGCGGGTCCCATTCACCGGCTAAGAATGCATCACTGGCTGCTTGAGGCATAGAAAGAGTATAAGTGGCTTCGCCCACTCGCACCGTTGCTTGCTCCAATTCAATTACTACTTCGATCTCTGGATTCTCTTCCACGGCCTTTGCTATCGCCTTTCGGTCTTCAGGACTGACCGTTACGCAAAGCATACCAAGGGTGACAGAATTGCCAAAAAATATCTCGGCAAAACTTTCTGCAATAATCGCTTTAAAACCAGCACGAACCAAAGCTTGTGGGGCATGCTCGCGCGATGAACCACAGCCAAAGTTACGTCCGCTCACCATCACGGCAGCGCCCTGATAGCGATTATCATCAAGGGGATGCCCTTTGCCCTGACCATCAGCATCAAAACGCTCATCGTAAAACAAAGTCTCACCCAAACCATTAAACGTTACACACCGTAGAAATCTAGCGGGTGTAATGCGATCCGTATCAATATCGTCACCGGGAACAACAACAGCTCTTCCACGGGCCTCTCGAATCACCTGCCCCATGTTAACTATCCCCTTCTAACGAAAAAACATCGCGAACATCCGCCACTTTGCCAGCCACCGCCGAGGCAGCTACCGAAGCGGGGCTCATCAAAACCGTTCGCCCAGTGGTACTTCCCTGTCGCCCCTTAAAATTGCGATTGCTCGATGAAACACAAAGTTGATCACCCACCAACTTATCGGGGTTCATAGCAAGACACATAGAGCAACCGGGCTTACGCCACTCAAAACCCGCATCCTTAAAAATAGCCACAAGGCCTTCTTTTTCAGCCTCTTCAGCAACTTCATGCGATCCGGGAACCACGAGAGCCTTCACACGCTCATGCACAGTGTGGCCCTCAACCAATCTGGCCACTTCTCGTAAATCGCTCAAGCGACCATTGGTACAACTTCCGATAAACGCCACATCCACTGGAGTACCCGCTAAAGGCTTTCCATCGGACAGCGACATATAGCTCAGCGCTTCTTGATGGGTCGTGTCGTTAGGCAAAACAGGAATGGATTCAGATACGCCGATAGCTTGTCCCGGGTTGATACCCCACGTAACCGTTGGTGTGATGTCTTCACCGGCGAACTCGACGGTATCATCAAACTCTGCATCGGGCCCTGAGGCTAAGCTCTTCCAATACTCGAGCGCCTTATCCCAATCAGCTCCTTGAGGAGCGAACTGACGTCCCTTTAAGTAATCGAAGGTTTTCTGGTCAGGATTACAATAACCAACACGAGCACCACCCTCGATGGCCATATTACAGACTGTCATGCGCTCTTCCATGCTCATGGCATCGATCACATCACCGCAAAACTCATAAGCATAACCGCCGCCGCCATTTACACCCAATTTACGAATCACATGAAGAATCACATCCTTGGCATAAACACCCGGCTTTAGCTTACCGCTGATTTTCACCTGACGAACCTTAAGCGGTGACATCGCTAGAGTTTGAGTGGCCAACACATCCCGCACCGTACTGGTACCAATGCCAAAAGCAATCGAACCGAAAGCACCGTGAGTTGACGTATGAGAATCACCACAACAAATCGTCATCCCTGGCTGTGTTAGGCCGCGCTCAGGACCAACCACATGAACGATGCCTTGCTTGCCACTGTCCATATCAAAATACTGAATCCCAAAGTCTTCAGTATTTTTTTGCAACGCCACTATCATCTCTTCGGCCAAGCTATCCTTGAACGGCCGCGCCTGGTCATGGGTTGGAATAATATGGTCAACCGTAGCAAACGTTCGCCCTGGATACTTTACAGGCAAGTTCAACTCACGAAGCATACCAAATGCCTGTGGACTGGTAACTTCATGAATCAAATGAAGACCAATGAAGAGCTGCGTACGACCATCATTTAACGTTCGAACCGTGTGTGCTTCCCATACTTTTTCAAATAGGTTTTTTGTCATCGCTGCTCCTCCTTCCTTAGAAATTACGTTCGCTGGTTTCCGCAAGACGAACCGGAAGATAATCAGGTTGCCATGTTCGCGCTTTGACGTATTCGGCAACCTGCTCATCATTCACGTGATTAACTGTAGCTACCCCATCAACAAAAGCCTGTTGCATCACTGCCGAGGCTACGCTCTCACTGGCATCACGCAAGCGGTTGAGTTCGGGATACAAACGTTCCTCATCGCCGTACAAAGACTGAGTGTAATCAGCCAATGCATACGCTGACTCCCAAATCATTTCATCGGTGATATACGTTGCACCGCTCAAAACCGTGCCCACTCCTACCCCGGGGAAAATGAATGCGTTGTTGCCCTGATTCGCAAAATAAGTTTTGCCATTCAGCTCTACATTTCCAAACGGGCTCCCGGTGGCAACCAATGCCTTACCTTGAGTCCAAGTAAGAAAATCCTCTGGAGTTCCCTCGCTAAGCATTGTTGGATTCGACAAAGCGAAAACCAAAGGCCGCTCTGTGTTCTTATGAACCGCTTCCACAAGCTCCTGGGTAAACGAGCCAGGTTGCCCACTTAGACCCATCAAAGCAGTCACACCACCTTGCTCAATCGCATCGAGTACAGAAGGTCCGTTGCCGTCGAAAGTCCAATCAGAAAAATCTGAAGCAGACCGAGCAAACGGTTTCTTGTAATCCACAAGCTCGCGCTCATCGGTCAAAAGACCACGAGAGTCGTAAACAAAAAGTCGCTGCATAGCTTCTTCGTGGGACAGGCCTTCCTTCTTTAGCGCCTCACGCAAAGCCCAAGCCACACCGATGCCACCGGCTCCGGCGCCATAGACCAAGAATCTTTGGTCTGTGATGCTCTCACCTTTTAATGCACAAGCTCGCAGCACACCGGCCAGAGCAACTGCACCCGTTCCCTGGATATCATCGTTAAAAGAAGCCACTTTATCCCGGTAGCGATGCAAAACATGAAATGCCGCCTCTTTGGATAGGTCTTCCCACTGAATCACAACCCGCGGCATTTTCTTCACCACCGCGTCCACAAATTTATCCACGAATTCGATGTACTCATCGCCGTGCATTCGACTGCGACGGGTACCGACATAAAGTGGGTCATCCAATAGATGCTGCGTATCGGTTCCTACGTCTAAGCAAACAGGCATGCTGTGAAACGGACTGATACCGCCGCCAACAGTATACAATGCAAGCTTACCGATAGAGATAGCCAAGCCGCCGTAACCCTGGTCACCAATTCCCAAGATGGCCGAAGAATCCGTCGCAACAATCAAGCGAGTGTCCGTAAGCGGATAGTCTTCAAGCATGCCATCAATGGCATCGATGTTATCCGGTGACACCGAAAGACCGCGCGGGTTCTCATAAAGCTTGCTAAAGTTTGCAACGGCATCACCCACCGTTGGGGTGTAGATTACCGGCATCATCTCTTCGAGATGTTTCGCAACCAACGCATAAAAGAGAATCTCATGCCGCTCCTGCAAACCTCGTAAGAACTGATAACGCGCCAAAGGATCAGCCTGTCGGCTGTAACCGTTGTATGCACGTTCGATTTGGTCTTCTTGAGTACAAACCTGAGATGGCAACAAGCCCTCGAGCCCAAGTGCCCGACGCTCTTCACGGGTGAATGCTGTTCCTTTGTTGGTAAGCACCAATCGCAGAAGTGCAATTCCGCGAACAAAGCTCACCATATAAGGTTTGCCCTCGTCATCCTGACAAATGTCAAAATACGTACAGACTGGCTTAGGTTCCGGAACAAGTTCCAAAGAACGAAGAGCCGATGCACCGAGACTATGAGGAACAACTTTAGCGCTTGTCATAATTATGCGCATTCCTTTCGAGAACTTGTCAGCGTTTTGATTTGATGAACTACTTCACCGCCCATTTCTTCCGTACCGACCATTCGCTCATGACCCTCACCGGTTGCAATATCGCCAGTTCGAAGCCCCTGCGCGAGAACCGCATCCACGGCATCATCCACTAAGCTCGAAAGGTCTGGGCGCTTCGCAGCGTGCTTGAGCAACATAGATACGGACAAAATCGTTGCCAATGGGTTGGCTTTTCCTTGGCCTGCGATGTCAGGCGCTGTGCCGTGAACAGGCTCAAACAAGCCCGGGCCATCTCCTAAGGAAGCCGAAGGCAACATACCCAACGAACCAGTAAGAGCAGCCGACGCATCACTTAAAATATCTCCGAAGATATTTCCCGTAACCAAGACGTCAAACTGAGCCGGATTGGTGACCATTTGCATGGCGCAGTTGTCAACGTACATGTGCGTCAGTTCGACTTCAGGATATTCTTTCCCAAGCTCCGTCATCACCTCACGCCACAATCGCTGCACTTCCAAAACGTTTGCTTTATCTACACTGAGCAACTTCTTTTTTCGTCCCATCGCCGTTTCAAATGCAACACGGCCAATGCGCAGAATCTCGCTCTCGCTGTAAATCATTGTGTTCTGACCAACGCGGCCGTCTGGGCCCTCGGTGATGCCACGGGGCTCACCGAAATAGATGCCACCAATCAGTTCACGAACCGTCACAAAATCCACGTCTGCAGTCAGGTCTGCACGAAGCGGGCTTGCGGAACACAAGCTATCAAAAAACCTAGCTGGTCTAAGGTTTGCGTAAACTCCCAGGGAGCCACGCAAATTCAACAAACCCCTCTCGGGACGCTGGTTGCCGGTCAGCGCATCCCATTTAGGACCACCTACTGCTCCCAGTAAAACTGCATCGCTTGCTTTGACCAAGCGCTCGCAAGAATCAGGAAAAGGGTTACCCGACGAGTCTATGGCCGCCCCACCAAAGTCCGCTCGTTCGTACTCAAAGGAGAAGTCAGTTTCATGAGCCAATACATCCAAGACCTTAAGTGCCTCTTCAGTGACTTCGGGCCCAATTCCATCGCCATCCAATACTGCCAGTTTCAACGTTGTCATCTCAGGATGCCTCTCTTTTGGCGGTCGTATTTTGGGCTGAGACTTTTGGATTGTCACGGTGCCAAGCGGCCCGGTTCAGTGCGCTGACGAAAGCCTCTGCACTGGCAACAACAACATCCGTATCAGTGCTGTGTCCCTGAAAATGGTCACCATCGTAATCAATCCGAACATTGACGCGGCCCTGCGCATCGGAGCCACCTGTAATCGCAGAGATCGAGTAATCAAGAAGCGTAACGTTCTCGAGGCCTGCACACCGCTTCACTGCTTCAAGTGCTGCGTTAACCGGGCCATCACCACCGCTGTGGGCTCGAACTTCGTTGCCATCCACATTCAGAATAACCGTTGCACCCGGGTCCACATTGCTGCCCCCGGTGAACTCCACAGATACCATCTCGTAGTAACTGGACATATGCGTCGCAGATGAACCCACCAATGAATGCAAATCTTCATCGTAGATATTCTTCTTGCGGTCAGCTAAATCTTTAAAGTCCTTAAAGACGCTCTTCAGTTCATCGTCGGTCAACTTATAGCCCAAGGTCTCAAGGCGGTCGCGTAGCGCATGACGCCCCGAGTGCTTTCCGAGCACTAAGTTGGACTCTCGAATACCCACACTTTCCGGTGTCATGATTTCGTATGTGCTTCGTTCTTCCAATACACCGTGCTGGTGAATACCGGCCTCATGGGCAAAAGCATTTCTTCCAACGATGGCTTTGTTCGGCTGAACGACCATACCGGTCACTTCACTGACCAAGCGGCTCACACTGGTTAATTGCGTGGTATCAACGCGGGTTTGAACGTTCATCAAATCCGCTCGTGTTCGGAGGCTCATCACAACTTCTTCAAGAGCAGCATTACCGGCTCTTTCGCCAAGACCATTTACACAGCACTCAACCTG
>CAZZDT010000099.1:0-8548 GCA_964652435.1 uncultured Bdellovibrionales bacterium | reverse complement strand
ACTTGTGACCCCACGCTTATCAAGCGTGTGCTCTAACCAACTGAGCTACAGGCCCTTATGCCAGTAACACTCACAAACTTCTGTTTTCAAAGAACTTCCTCGACCGGCCGTTGCCGGCAGCGGCGAGGTGGAGCGACGATTTACAGAAGCAGACCTGAGTCGTCAATAAAAAGTTTCTCCTTGTGCGTTACTTTTGAGCCCTTCCTCGATCAGTTTCCGAAAAAGGCGAAAATTAGTGCAGTAAAAACAAGGACATAGATTTGGATCATGGTTGATCAAAAAGAGAGAAAACAAACGCGGTTATCCGAGCGCGCCCTTGATTCTAGCCCTCGCGTGGCTCCATTCTGAGGCCGGCCGTGCAATCGAGGCAAAAAAGGCCTGAATTTTGGCCAGCAAAAGGGCCGGATCTTCGATCTTCAGGGCCTCTGTGATGAACTTTTTGTCCGGATCGAGGGTTCCAACGTACCAAATCAGCTGTTGGCGGAATTGTCGGACGGCTTTTAGGGGGTGATCAACGAACTCGAGGTGCTCTTTAAAGTGTCTCTCTATAATAAGAGCACGCTCGGAATGTTCCGGGAGGGCTGAATTATGGGCCAAAGTACGAAAAATCCACGGATTGCCGAGAGCCCCCCGCCCAATCATCACCGCATCGCAGCCTGTATAAGTAAGCATACGGCGCGCATCATCGGCCAACCAAGTGTCTCCATTGCCAATAACGGGCATAGAAGTGTTTTCAGCCAAGTCTTTAATATAGTCCCAATTCGCTAGACCATCGTAACCTTGTTGCCGGGTGCGTGCGTGCATGGCTATTGCGGCGCAACCTACACCCTCAAGGTGTTTAGCGAGTTCTATATAGTTGAGTGATTCATCATCCCACCCAGCACGTATCTTCACAGTTACCGGAAGTCCCGTACGGGCAATAATGGCTTCAACAATGCCTGCAGCGCGTTCAGGATCACGTAATAGGGCCGATCCCGCACTGTTGCTTGTCACTTTGCGAACGGGACATCCCATATTGATATCAATAATATCCGCGCCCAATTCAGCCGCACGAACTGCACCGAGAGCCATCGTATCCGCATCGCCACCGAAGATCTGGACCCAAAAGGGTTTCTCTACACTGGGGTCGTAGCGCATGTAACGCTCGGTTCTTGCCTGTCCAGCTAATAAACCTTTAGCACTCACTAACTCGGTAGGAGCTGCACTGGCACCCATTTCTAAAGCGATGCGGCGAAAAGGCATTTCACTCACACCTGCCATAGGAGCAAGTATCCAGGGATTATGTAGGGTATAGGGGCCTATCTGCATTGCTTAAACTCTTATTCAATGCAGCTCTTATTGAAAAGTAGAGAAAAGAAGTTCACTCGGGCCCCTGTTCTACCAGGGCCGTACAGTGATCCAGTACCTGCAAGAGC
This sequence comes from uncultured Bdellovibrionales bacterium, assembly GCA_964652435.1. Classification (GTDB taxonomy): domain Bacteria; phylum Myxococcota; class XYA12-FULL-58-9; order XYA12-FULL-58-9; family JABJBS01; genus JABJBS01. The sequence continues at coordinate 7,133 of CAZZDT010000099.1, read as the reverse complement.
ATACTATCCTCGGGAGTATCATCATCCACGCAGCCTTGAATGATACCACCAACAACCGATGCTGCCTTGACCAGAGTTTCGGGCTTTTCAAAATTTGTCTGAAAGCTCTCACCAAACTCGGGAACCAACGTACTTAATGTTTCTACCATCGCTATTTGTCGTTTTGCGACTTGAAGAAACATGGTGGCCGCGAATCCACCAATAGAGGCAACCTCATGTTCAAGTCCGCCGCCTAAAAGTTCTTCAAAAGCTGATGTATCCAATTCATCATCTGCACAGTTTTGTGTTTCATCCATCTTATGCCCCCTCTGTTCTGCTCTTGTCAGCCCATTCACGTGAGATTATAGCTTCGGCTATGGTCGAAACCACACAATCTATTCGCGTATTTGTATATGGCACACTTCGCGTGGGAGAGCCCTATCATCATCTGATGAGTGCATGCGAGTACCTGGGACCGCGCACTACATTACCCAAATATGAACTGGTAAATATTGGTCGCTATCCTGGACTGATTCCAAATGGGACAACCCCTATTGTGGGTGATCTCTTTCTGGTATCGCCTGAAGCGCTTCAAAAACTCGATGAATATGAGGGCTATCCCGACGATTACAGTCGAGAATCTATTGATTTAGAGGGCTCTGAGACAGCTACAGCCTATATTTACCGTCTCAGCGTCGAAAAATGCCCTAAAATCGCCTCTGGCGACTGGAAAAAACGCTGACATTCTATTGCGTTGTAACCCCTGTACAAATCACTTGACCTGGTGATAAGCGGCCAACGACAATAAGGATGTGACGAAGAGAAGGCGAACAGGCGACTGAAATCAGCGTTGAGTTCACAAACCAGACCTTCAGTTGCATGACAATTTTCTACCCTATTCGCTTGGATCGCTAGAAAGCGACTGAGACGGAGTTACAGTATGCCTACTCAGCCTATTACCACCCTTGAAATTCGTAATCGTAAAGCCAAAGGCGAAAAGCTCGTTATGTGCACAGCATACGACGCAACGTTCGCATCCATTCTAGATGCATCGGGTGTTGATTTACTTTTGGTTGGCGATTCTTTGGGAATGGTCATCCAGGGCCACGATACAACCATCCCAGTTACACTCGATCACATGATTTACCACACAGCTGCCGTTGCTCGCGGTGCCAAGAAGGCACACATCGTGGGTGACATGCCTTTCATGAGCTACAAAATTTCCAGCGAAGAAGCGCTCAAAGCAGCGACGCGGCTTATGCAAGAAGGTCGTGCTCATGCAGTCAAGCTCGAAGGTGGTAAAGAAATGGCAGAAACAGTTCGCAGAATTGTCTCTGCCGGCATTCCCGTTATGGGACATATCGGATTAACCCCTCAAAGCGTTCACGCAATGGGCGGGTTTAAAGTTCAAGGGCGTGATAACGAAGCCGCTCGAGCAATCATTGAAGACGCAATGGCTCTCCAAGAAGCTGGTTGCTATAGCATTGTGCTTGAAGGTATCCCTGCCCCACTTGCTCAAGAGATCACAAACACATTAGATATTCCCACAATAGGAATCGGAGCAGGTGTGGGATGCGACGGGCAAGTACTGGTTTGCTATGACCTACTGGGAATGAGCCAAGACTTTAAACCGAAGTTCCTTAAGCAATACGAAAACCTTTATGACCGCATTCATGCAGCAACCAGCGAATACGTGAAAGAAGTTCGCGAAGGCATCTTCCCGGGGGAAGAGCACAGCTTTAAATCAAAGAAGCTACGGGTTGTAGGTGACACCCAAGCTAAAAATGAAAGCAAAATGTACAGCACCATTGGTTAATCCATAGCCGGTGCACTCAATATTCTTGTTATGAAAATCCTTAAATCTGTCGAAGAAATGAAAGCATGGTCCAGCGAGGTTCATGCCCAAGGCCATAAGCTTGCTCTCGTTCCTACTATGGGCTTTCTCCATGCAGGACACCTTTCTCTTGTTCGGGAAGCCCAAGAGCACTGCACCCGAGTTGTCGTATCTATATTCGTCAACCCAACGCAGTTTGCTCCTGGAGAAGATCTAGCGACCTATCCACAAGATTTGGAAGGCGACCTGAATAAACTAGAAGAGCTGGGTGTTGATGCCGTGTTCATGCCCACACCAGATATCGTATATCCTGAGGGCTTCGATACATTTATCAGTCCAAAAGAGCTGGGGGATGACCTTTGTGGAGCTTCGCGCCCCATTCACTTCAAAGGGGTTTGCACAGTGGTGGCGATTCTCTTTCGGGTGACCAACTGTGATACTGCAATCTTTGGCCAAAAAGACTACCAGCAACTTCTCATCATCAAACAAATGAACAAAGACCTGCACCTGGGTGTTGAAGTCGTAGGGATGCCGATTATTCGTGAAGCAGATGGACTCGCCATGAGCTCTCGTAATGCCTACCTCAGCGCTGAAGAGCGAGAACAAGCACTTTGCCTAAGTCAGTCCCTGGAATGGGCTAAACGACGTGTGGCAGACGGTGAAACGGATATAGAAACACTGGCCAATGGGATCAAACAACAGATTCAGGCGCATCCACTGGCAGATATCGATTATGTGAAGCTGGTGGACGCTGAAAATCTCTCAGCGGTAGAAATCCTTGAAGCGCCCGTGCTCTGCGCTCTGGCCGTGAATCTAGGGAAGACACGTCTGATTGACAATACGGTCCTAGAACCCAAATAAGCGCCATTTAAAGGGCCCAAGAGGCTCCCAGACCAATCAGGTGGGCCTGACTCTCGTAAATCCCCTCACCAATCGTGGTACGGCCTTCCCAGGCCGGTCTGGCCGCTGTGGTTTGTAGAACTTCGCTCTTTAAAACCGTTCGCGTTGGCATGAAGATAAATGAGTAAGTCAGATCAAAATCCACCCCCCAAAGTTCAACACCAACACCCGTAGACATAATAACCTTATCGGTGTCCACAGACATGGCCGTTAAGTACTCGTCTTCAATCGCCGCCGGCTCGTAAGCAAACCCACCACGGAGCAACACGGGCAATTCAACGGGCAATTTGCCCTCGACTCCAGCTCGCAAGGACCACGTATTCGTTAAATACCGAGGTATTTCCACTTTCGTCAGACGATAATCACCGATACCTACAACATTGCGAATCACCGCTTCGTCCACATCGAGTTCAAGGACGTCATGAACCGACCAATTCTCCCAAACCCAGGCCAACTCAAATCGCCAGTGATCCTCGTCTCGCAGCTCTACGCCCACGCGAACCGACATAGGTAGATCAAAACGAACCACACCACCTGGCTCTTCAGGCTCTAAAGTCGCTTCAGAGAAGGGTGCAGCAGACGGCAAGCGGGTTCGCATGACGCTGTCGGCGGCAACCTTGTAACCGCTCTCGAAAGCCAGCCCGAAACGCACCAGTGGAATCGGTGCATAGATGACGCCTAAATGGAAACCCGGAGATAAAAATGGCTCAGACGCAAATTGAATCCGCGCATCGTAATCCGGGCTTTCGGGAAAGCTACAGAAAATCGCCCCATCACAGTTTGACAATGTGACTTCAGAGGAAAACTTCCCAGCAAAAACCTGAAAAGCAGCTCCAATAGAGAGCCCCTCAATGGGTTCCCAAGCAGCCCCGCCGGCAATCTTTACCACCGCTGTGCCCTTGTAATTCAAGATAGCGTAGCGCTGAGGTGCTGGGCTACCGTCATCAAGCTCGTCGGGCCAATTCTGCAAGAGAGGATAATCAGCATGCACTGAGGTTCCAAAGGTGACTTCCGGAAGCGATTCAAAGCGATAAGCCGCAGCCATCGTCGGGCTTGGTAAAGTTAAACCCTGACCTCTTACCGTCGGCATAAACTCGCCAGAAACAGGATTCTGGCGGGTGTAATCTGTGAAGTGAAGCGGTAGACCAAAATCGACTAAGGCGCCGTTGTTAGCAAAACTTAAACCCGCTGGGTTGTAGCTCATTGCATTCGGATCATCCGCACCGGCCACAAACGCACCAGCGCGACCCAAAGGTCGAACACCGCGGGGTGCGAGAAAAAGGCCTGCCGCTTCTGCGCTCAATGCAATAAAGCTCGCCGCTAAAGCGATAATCAACGTATATCTATTTATCATTATTCTATCGTTTCACTTTTCAGCGGTTTTCAATGAGCTGATAAAGGCGCTCTACACCGTAATCATCATCCAAGAGGTATTCACGAACAACCGCCATGACAGCCGCATAATCATCTGCCGACCAACGCCCCCCTTCTCCGGGGCTCTGGCGATTCACTTCACCAGCAATATCGACCAATGCTTCAAAGGCTGTTTCACCCGTAGGTGGCCGAATGGCTACCAAACGCTCCAGTAAGCGCGTTGTGACTTTGGTGTCGTCTAGGGCATTTGCATCCGAAACAAACTGCAGAGCCGCATCCAAGAGACCACCATCCGGGTTAAACGCCGGTGCCAAAGCATGAAGCAGCGGGATCAAGTTTGTATCATCCACCGACATTTGCAGTGCGTCTGCCAAGCTCACCAGTGTAACAGAAAACGCCTCGTTTGGACTCACCTGACCAATAAGATAGCCCAAAGCATCTTCAAGCTCTTTACGGGTATCGGGCATCATCACCATCTGGTCCAACAGTTTTACCAAGCTGTAGAACACAGGATCTTTAAGCAGATCTTCTACGTCGGTGGGAATGGAGGCGGCCCAGCTCACAATATCATCGGCGCTCCAATGTGCTTCTACCCTGGCTCTGGCGAACGCAGTGGATACCTTTAAGGCCTCCAGAGCACGCCGGTTATCAAAAGCGGCGCCTCCCGAGGTTTCACTCACCGGTAAGATGACATCCGTGACCACCCGCATGGCATCAGAAAATGTTTCCTCGTCTTGTGCTTCAAGTTGAAAAGCATCATCAACCTTACGCAAGGCATCTACAAAAAGACGAGCTGGTGTGACATGTGGATGCAATTGCCCATCGCCGCGAAGCACGGTGGATTCTCCGGATCGAGTCACCAAACCCTCGTTCCATTCAGGCAGCACCATCTGGCGAATGGTATCGGTGATGACATCACGACCCGTATATTGGTCCACAGGAAGATCGACACTTGAACCAACGAGTTCCGCGCCCGCATTCATCAGGTTTGCTTCGGTGAGTGCTCTGGCCGCAATCTCTTCAAATTGCACCAAACCCGTACCGTAAACATAAAGAGGAGCATTGGGTTCTGACGTTTGCGTCATATCAGACTGCTCGGAGTACCAATGCCGATGGACCAGCGTTAAGAGCTCTCCAAAGAGATCCTCTCGCCCGTACGCTCCAAGGACCTCAGCGATGGGCTTGATGCCCTCAACGAAGCCGGGTTGTTCCCAGGAAAAAATTGTTCCTGGATGTCTATCTTTAAGAACACCGCCATCCAACGCACGGGGTGGATCAATCATCCCAGCCAAGAAATCATTGGGCTCGGTAAACATGACCCGGTTCACGGCTTGAAAGGTTGGAAATTTCGTAAACCCGTCTACGCCGCTTAGGCTTTCAAGCATAAAATCAATGTTCGACAATGTGTCGACGAGCCCATCTTTGAACTCCATTTCACCCGTGCCCAATATAACCTGCACGTAAAACGTCGCCATATCTTCAATTTCAAAGAGTTCACATTCATCGTAACCGTCTCCCCAAAGCGGATAGGATAACGGTCCAAGTGTCATTTTAGCTCCAGCCTTATTACAGAATGGAGCTTTGTGAACATCGGCCGTTAAGTGAACAAATCGTTGAAAGATACTTCGGTTATCTATGTTGTCGGGTTGATTTCGATCAACAGGGGCACCGTAGTTAAAATCAAAGTTGTCACCATTGGGTGAAAGCGTCACGGCCGGTCCGTTGATATCTCCGTCTGAATCAACAAACGCCTCAACTGCATCGGTATAACGCATATAGCCCGCCATGATTCCCGGCAAAGGCTTCGAGCGTGGGTCGTCCAGTGCTCCGAGGAAATCTTCCAAAAGGCCGGGAACCGAAGCGAGTTCCTCAAGGTAATCAATGACCTCATCACCAAGAGGCGTTCCTGGTTTGAGCTGAATGTCACTGTATGGAACTTCATCCAGCCAATCCTGAACCATCAAGAAACCACTGACCACGCTTGCGATTTCGGATTCTCGGTTGGCCAGCAATTCTTCCACCAGCCGTAAATCGAAAAACAAAGCAGGCTGATCGGCGAAACTGCTGGCTGCATAAGCTACGTCCAGAATAGGCGATTCAGCTGTGTTGAAACCGTTAAACGGTAAAACCGTGCCATCCTCAAACTCTTCAATGACTTGTTCGGACGGCCCCAAAAGATTTTGCAAAGGATAAATCAGGTCAATCAATGCCTCGGGCTTGTTTTCCCAAATCAAACGCGTTTCCTGAAGCGCTCCTGATAAAAGCGTGGACGAGGTTTCAACATAGTCAAAAACCAAAGAGCCATCATCGGCCAATAAACGCTGATGAGCGTCCCGTGAGCTGATTCCAGAATCACCGGCCAATGCAAAAGGAGCCTCCACCTGAACCGCTGCACCTTGAGCGTCTACGTAAGCGCCGTCTTCTCCGATATCTGGTAAGCCATCGAAATTCGTATCGGCAAAACTGCCACGCCACGCGGCCGCACTTTCACCATTAAGCTCGGCAACACCTCGTGCATCACGGCGCACCAGATAACGCAAAGACCCATCTGAAAAGACGTTGCTCTCGGTCAGCATCAAATCACGCACCAACTCAGTGTTTGAGGGATGAACGCTGGTCGTATCTTCAGTAGAGGCATTCGCCAGAGTACTCTGTAGAGCCAAAAGAAGTTGTTGCCATTCTGCGCGGGCGCCACCTTCCTCACCCACTGCCTCAAGCAATGCTTCAATCACTTCATCGATACGCTCGTAAGCCAAAAGCGGACGTGCGAGACCAGTCGTTAACTCCAAGGGCCGATACCCCTCGCGGGCGCCCATTCGATTCAAGGCAGCTAAGGCTTCGGGAGAGTCTTCGATACGCTTGAGCAACTCAGCCAATGCTCTTGTTTGTGCTTGCAGACCTTCATCATCATAAAGCGGCGTGATGGCTCGTAGGAATTCATTGATGTCGTCAGGAATTGGGTCGATGAGGGAATCGTCAACTGCCTTGATAAAACGGGCTCGCTCCCCCGCAAGTGCATTGAGCCGGGGACCTGAATTTTCAGGAA
>CAZZDT010000098.1:0-8603 GCA_964652435.1 uncultured Bdellovibrionales bacterium | reverse complement strand
CAAAAGTCGTGATGGGCGTAACCGGCGTTATGCTCATCGGTTTTGTCATCATGCATATGCTCGGCAACTTACAGGTTTTTATCGGACCTGAAACGCTGAATGCATACGGTAAAATGCTTCACGATTTGGGCGGTCTTCTCTGGGTCGCACGCTTTGGCCTCATCGGCGCAGTTGTGCTCCATATCGTCTCCGGACTTCGTCTTGCGTCCTTGAACAAGGCAGCTCGCCCCGTCAGGTACGTCCACGAGACGACCGTGCAAGCTTCCTTCTCATCGCGCTACATGAAGCTAAGTGGGCTGGTTGTATTGGCATTTATTGTCTACCACCTCCTCCACTTTACGCTTGGCGGTGCTGCACCAGACCATACCAGTTTAACCACAAAACTGAGTGATGGCACTGAAGTGAAAGACATCTACGCGATGGTCGTTCTGGGCTTTCAGCAGCCTGCAGTATCCATCTCCTACATCATTGCCATGATCCTTTTGGGCCTCCATTTGAACCACGGAGCATCTAGTCTCTTTAAGAGCCTTGGACTTCGCAATTCAAAGTACAACAATATGTTAGACAAGGTTGGTCCGGCTCTGGCCATCACGATTGTTGTGGGGAACTGTTCTATGCCTATCGCCATCTTAACCGGCTTAATCGGCTCAAGTGTAGGAGGTCATTGAAATGAAGTTAGAATCCAATGAACCAACAGGGGATATCGCAAACCGGTGGGACAAACACCGATTCGATATGAAACTGGTCAACCCGGCCAACAAACGAAAACTTAGTGTTATCGTTGTAGGCTCAGGTCTCGCCGGTGCAGCTGCATCAGCGACCATGGCCGAGCTAGGCTACAACGTAGACTGCTTCTGCTTTCAAGACAGCCCACGACGCGCTCACTCCATTGCGGCTCAAGGCGGTATCAACGCTGCCAAAAACTACCAAAACGATGGCGACAGCGTTTATCGACTCTTCTACGACACCGTAAAAGGCGGCGACTTTCGCTCTCGCGAATCCAACGTTTACCGCTTGGCTCAAGTAAGCACGAACATCATTGACCAATGTGTTGCTCAGGGTGTTCCATTTGCTCGCGACTACGGCGGCTATCTCGCAAACCGTTCTTTCGGTGGAGCACAAGTTAGCCGAACGTTCTACGCCCGTGGACAAACAGGTCAACAACTGCTTCTCGGTGCATACGGTGCCCTCTCTCGCCAGATTCATGCTGGCCAAGTCAAAATGCACACGCGAACAGAGATGCTTGAGTTAGTTGTCGTCAACGGCCATGCACGAGGCATCATCACTCGAAACCTGCTCACCGGTAAAATGGAATCTTGGGCGGCCGATGCGGTTGTATTAGCAACCGGCGGCTACGGAAACGTATTCTACCTTTCCACCAACGCCATGGGTTCAAACGTTACCGCAGCATTTCGTGCGTACAAAAAGGGCGCGGGCTTCGCGAACCCTTGTTACACACAAATCCACCCGACATGCATTCCTGTTTCAGGAGACCATCAGTCCAAACTCACGCTTATGAGTGAGTCACTGCGAAACGATGGACGTGTCTGGGTACCAAAGAAGGCCGGTGATACACGCCGTCCTCGAGACATCCCCGAAGACGAAAGAGATTACTACCTCGAACGTCGCTATCCAGCTTTCGGTAACCTCGTTCCACGCGATGTTGCTTCACGTGCAGCCAAGTTGGCGTGTGACGAAGGCATGGGCGTTGGCCCAGGTGGACGCGGTGTTTTCTTGGACTTCAAGGACGCAATCAATCGTGTTGGTAAAGATGCCGTAAGCGCACGCTACGGTAACCTTTTCGACATGTATGAGCGCATTACAGATGACAACCCATACGAAACACCCATGCGTATCTACCCGGCTATCCACTACACCATGGGTGGACTCTGGGTCGATTACAACTTGATGAGTAACCTTCCAGGCCTACACGTAGCAGGTGAAGCAAACTTCTCCGACCACGGTGCAAACCGACTCGGTGCAAGTGCTTTGATGCAAGGATTGGCCGACGGTTACTTCGTACTGCCTTACACCATCGGCAACTACTTCGCGACATCCGAGCAAGAGAAGGTCACAACCGATGCTCCGGAATTTAAGCAAGCGATGAAGGAATGCGAAGACAGAACGAAGAAGCTCCTGTCTCTCGATGGTAAGAAAACAGTAGATGATTTTCACCGTGATCTCGGCAAAATTTGCTGGGAGCACTGTGGTATGTCGCGGACCAAAGAAGGTCTTACTCAAGCTATCCAGGACATCGCATCTCTACGCGAAGAGTTCTGGAGCAACGTTAAGGTGCCCGGTAGCGGTGCAGAGCTCAACTCGGAGCTTGAAAAAGCGGGTCGTGTGGCTGACTTCCTCGAGTTCGGAGAAGTTATGTGTAACGACGCTCTTACCCGTGAAGAGTCCTGCGGCGGTCACTTTCGCGAAGAGTACAAGACTGAGGAAGGTGAAGCACGACGGGACGATGAGAATTTCTGTCACGCAGCGGTTTGGGAATACACCGGCTACGGCAATACCCCCAATCGCCATAAAGAAGAGATGGAATTCGAATACGTCAAGCTTGCGACAAGGAGCTACAAGTGAAACTCACATTGCATGTATGGCGCCAAAAGAACGCCCAAACAGCTGGTCAAATGGTTCAGTACACTCCAGACAACATCAGTCCGGATATGTCATTTTTAGAGATGCTGGACGTAGTCAACCAAAGCCTGATTCAAAACGGCGAAGAACCGATTGCGTTCGACCACGATTGTCGCGAAGGAATCTGTGGAATGTGCTCGTTGGTTATCAACGGCCAACCTCACGGCCCGGAAAAAGCAACCACAACTTGCCAACTGCATATGCGTAAGTTCAAAGATGGAGACACCATCTACATTGAACCATTTCGCGCGAAGGCATTCCCAGTGGTGAAGGATTTGGTTGTCGACCGCTCTTCCTTCGACCGCATCATCCAGCAAGGTGGTTACGTCAGCGTCAACACCGGTGGTGCACCCGACGCAAACGCCAATCCAATTGGTAAAAGCATTGCCGATGAAGCTTTTGATGCAGCAGCATGCATTGGCTGTGGTGCCTGTGTAGCGTCCTGTAAAAATGCTTCGGCCATGCTTTTTGTATCGGCCAAAGTGGGTCAACTCTCTCGTCTTCCCCAAGGACAGGCGGAAAGAGGAAAGCGCGCTGAAGCTATGGTCAATCAAATGGATGAAGAAGGTTTTGGAGCTTGTACAAACCAGAGCGAATGCGAAGCGGTTTGTCCTAAGGAAATCAAAATCAAATACATTACGGAACTCAACCGCGAATACGCGCGAGCAGCCATCACAGGAAAATAAAAATGCTCCATCAACCGTTGTTTGTTGTCTTGGTGTCCGCACTCATTTTAGGCTGCACACCTGCTAAGTCCGAGACTGCAGCAGAGCCGGCCCAGAAAAAAGAAGTGAGTGCTTCAAAGGCCCCAACGACAACACTCTACGGCGAAGCATTGCCGAAAGAGCTCCCTGCCCTTGACCTCGCAGAGGTTCTTAAGAATCCCAAAAAGTACACCGGTCAAACCGGATTGCTCAGCGGTTACGTTCGTCAGGCCTGCACCAAAAAGGGTTGTTGGATGGAGATTTCAGCAAGTGCAGATCCCAAGGCTAAAAGTTGCCGAGTTAAATTCAAAGATTATGGCTTCTTTGTTCCCCTGGACTCGGGCGGTAGCACTGCACGCCTCGCCGCAACTGCGGGTATGAAAGTTGTGAGCAAAGAATATGTGGACCATTACGAAGCCGAAGGTGGTTCATTTGCCGACAAAAATCCCGATGGCACAGCCAACGAGATTCAACTGATGGCAACCGGTGTTGAGCTCACCCGTTAACTAACTCCGGACTGTCTTCAACCTGAGCCAGATATCCAATCAGTCCAGCGACCATCCAAAAAAGTGCAGCGACGGACGGGTGAAACAAAAAGTCGTGAACAAATGACAATATAAAGATTGTCACCACGATAAATGTTCCAGCCAACCTTTGTGCCTGAAATGGTAGGTCTACCGAACTACGTTTAGACTGCCAGCTGCGGTGAATCCCCCATATCAAAAGAACCATCATCGAGAGCCACGCAAGGCCCCCTACTGGCCCACCCTCTGCCCAGGCGGTAAGGTGTTGGCAGTGTGTGTTAATGGTATGAGAAAAAGCCAGCTCGGGGTCTATGAAGAACTCTTTGGAAGCTCGAGAGTAAGTGCCTAAACCCGAACCGAGAAGGGGATAACTCTCTATCACTTTCAAACCATGCGCCCAGGAAAACCCGCGTACACTCATCTTATCGGCTGAGACTGGAGCAGCTACGTCAGATGGGTAACCTGCCCCCGTGCTCACTACAAAAGCCATACCCGCAACCAAACTTAGAGACAGCGTGCCGAGAAGCAACTTCCTTAGGGCTGGTACAAAATGAACAAGGCTCAAGCCCACAAGACATAAAGCAGAAGCTGCCCAGCCAGCTTGAGCATAGGTGAAATAGCTAAATGCTCCTAAACCAAGAATCACAACACCCAGCGCGGCTTTCAAACTCCATGTTCTCGCTAAAGAGCTTAGCCCAATAAACAACCCCAAGAACCAAACCAAACTAACAGAAGTTTTGATTCGATTACGCAAGGGTCCGGTTGCGGCCTTCGTATGCGTACCGGGAACATAGATCTGACCTCGGTAATGGCTCTTGTCTGTCTTCTCTGCCTTCGACATCAGCAAGCGTTCCATGGGAAAACCACCATGGTTCAACTGCATATAACCAGCGCCAGCAGCTATACCCGCTCCCAACAAAGCCCCGAACATCAAGCGCCGCCAAAAGACGGCACAAAACGAAGGCAGAACCCGATAGCCGACAACCATAGTAAGGATTAAAAATGCTTTATATAGGTGAGAAACTCTTGGCTCATTGCCTTGAACCAACGCGGCTACAAGACCTTCAACAATCCAGACCAAACCTGCCACAATAAACAGGGACCACCACCGCCGCATTCGAAGTGCCCCCTTAAACGTTGCGAGCGCCTTCGGGATACTCATCTTTTGTTGCTTCCAGTCAGCTATCAACCAAAAGATACTTGAGAACAAAAGTGCCAAATAGGTGATGGCCTCAGAAATAAGGGCAACCGAAACCCCCAAAACCGCAAACCATTTGGCAAATTGATATAGCATAGTTACTTGAAACGATTTCTCAAACTAAGTGATGTACGGGCTTTTAAATATTGTCCAGTTCGTTTTTTAAGGCTGCTACCTCAAAAGCACCGGTCCAATTGGTATCTACTTTTTGACGCCGATGCCATCGGCAACGTCTTAAAAAGAGTTGAACAGCTTGGTCTTCTGGATCGATTTCAGCACATCGACTGAAGCCTTCCAAAGCTTCTTCAAAGTTTGCCGCCCAAAATGCCTGAATCGAGTTCTGGTAGTCTCTCTGATACGACAATCGCAAGCGCCGAGTCTCCCGGGACAACACATCGAGCACTTCGTAGATCACCACCGGCTTTTCACGCCCCTTCACCCTAACCCGGTCAAGGATTCGCAAGTCAAACCGCGATGGATTCACCAACCGTTCGTGGACGGCCTCGGTAATCAGAAGAGGTGTACCGTAAATTTTAGTGAGCGACTCCACTCGGCTCGCCGTATTCACCGCATCGCTGATAACCGTACCCTCCATTCGCCCGGTGGCACCGATGGTTCCCAACATCATCTCACCCCAATTGACACCGATTCCAATCTCAAAGGGTTCACTGCCTGATTCCACAAGCTCCTCATTGAGTTTGTGGAGGTGCTTCATCATGACAATGCCCGACTCGATGGCATCGTCTGGGCGCCGGTCGAAAAGCGCCATAATGCAATCGCCAATGTATTTATCGACAAAGCCTCCGTGGCTATCAATCACCGGCTCCATTCGTCTGAGATAATTATTTAGAAAACCAAAGTTCTCCTGAGGACTCATTTTTTCAGATAGGGACGTAAAGGCCCGAATATCAGCAAAAAGAATCGTTAAATTCATAGCCACGTGGTCACCGAGCTTCACCTCGGTAATGCTGCCTTTCCCCAGCAGCGCCAAGAAGCGGCTTGGAACAAACCTTTCATAAGCCTCGCGCAGTTTCATCTGCTCGTCCAAGAGACGAGCCTTCGTTAAAAACTTATCTCTTTTCTCGTCATTGATTCGCTGACCCAACGCAAAGGAAAGCAGCATCACTTCGAGTGTTGCGCCGATCTGAAAACCATATTCGGTGACCACGTTATGCCCAAGTAAACCAAGCTTACTCAAAGCGAAGGTTATCCCTCCCAATAAAAAAGCTCCCCAGGCCATGGTGAAAGTTCTGGCCGGACGAAAGCCATCTCTCCACCTTTGAATCCCAGCCGTCATGATTCCAATTGCCGCAACAATAGCCAAAAGCGATGCTGATCGAGCAGTCCAAGAATATTCTAAAATCAGCGAGCAAGCCGCCAAGCCAACGCCAATGGCTCCAACCGTATCAAAGAATTTCGTCCATCGAGATTGAATACTTCTCAAGGCCAACATCTCAGTGGAACAAAATGCGGCAAAGGCGATGGTCAATGAAATCGCGATACCGCCACTTACGGAATGCCACCACGTACTTTCGGACCACAAATTCTGGTAGGTGAAGCCTTGATGAAAAGCCTGGTAAGATCCTTCCATCGTTACGAACAAAACATAAAACAAATAAGCCCGCTCTCGAATCACCAGATAAATAAAGAAATTATAAATCGCCATCACCAGCATGATCCCAAAGAACATACCTTGGATGAGCTGTAATCTTTGGTCATTGCGGTAGAAAACATCTTGGGGCCAAAGCGTTAACGGAACTTGTAAACTTGTGGTCGATGCTACACGCAAAATCAGAGTAAGCGTTTGGTCCTTCTGTTCCGGAATGGGAAATAAGAAGTTTCGATGCTCAATCGGCCGCGTGAGAAACGGAAGACTGTCCCCAGTTTCATAGGCCGAAATCAACCGGTCTCCGGCGTAGAACCAAACATCAATATGATCAAGATTGGCGTATGCCAGCTCGAGCAGCCATGGTTCCAACGACACCGCATCACTCTTTAATTCCAACTTAAGCCAAATAGCAGAATTGGCGTAACCCAGATTTACGGTGCCTTCATCATGAATGCTCCAAAGAGAATCAAAGTCAGAGCTACGAACATCCTGAATTTCCAGAAGAGCGGTATCATCGATGAGTATTTGGGCCGCTTGAACTGCGTGAGCACGGTCACCCTCTAGGAGGATGGGCGTCAGAGGTTCGGCAGCAACATTTTGGGGCAAGCATAGAGCCAGCAAAATCCCCCAGCCCAAGCTGCTCTTCAACAAGAACCCAATCCAATTCATAGCCATATTCAAACCCATTTAAGACGTCCAAGCCATTGAATTTTATAGGAATTCAACAATTTCACTGAATATTAGGGAAATAAACGCAACACATTGCTCCCTACACCGATAAATCAAATATCTACTCAATAGTACATTAGGAGCAAGACATGACCATCAGCACAGCATCTATCCGCATTTCCCCGGCAATCAAAGCCTCGCACAGTGCTGAAGCCGGCTTCGCAAAACAAACTTCCGCGGCGGGCAAAACTCCTGGTGAACTCGATACCTTCGAACGCATCCCATCGAATACCACTCGCGGTATCAACGCCAGTCAATCACCTGAAATGGCTCGATTGCTTGAGAAAGTAATCGCCGAGAAAAGTGCCCAAAATACAAACCCCGTGTTTCCATCAAGCGCACTCGAGGAACTCGAAGAGTTCCCAGTGATCCATCAAAAACTCGCAGCGGAAGCATCCATGAATTTGCAACCCGGCAGCAAGAGTGGATTTCTTAAATCCAAAATCGAGCCGGCAAAAGGAGTTGTCCTTGCCCTCCACGGTTGGTCCGCAGGCACCTGGCAGTTCGAACATATGGCCGAGCAGCTCCAAGAGCAGGGCTACCACGTTTACGCACCACGCCTACCCGGACATGGGATTGTTGACGAAAACGGGAAAGCAAGCTCACTGCAGTTCCCGCAAAATCACGAATCGCATATTTATCGAGAGTACGCGGACGAGACTTACGCCGAAGTAGCATCTTTAGACATTCCAGTGAGTATTGTTGGTCTATCCGGCGGTGGCGCCATTGGACTCGATATCGCGGGGCGATACCCGGATATTGAGTCGGCCACTCTTTATGACCCATTCCTAAGCCCTGCCAACCCAGCCGAAACTTTAGTTAATGTGGCCGAGTTTTTTGACCGCTTTACTTTCGGATTGGCAAGCTACCTGCTTCGCATGATTCCAGTTATCTTCACCAGTGCTCGGGATAACCGTGATAAATGGGGCCGAGACGGACATGTGGACTTTGATGGTGGAATGATTTTTGGTCTCTCACAATACGGTAAGCAAGCCGTCCGGGATTCCAAAGATTCCAAAGTACCTATGCAAATCGTAAGTTCGGAATTCGAAAATATGGTCGTGAGCCGAAGCCTCATTCGAGAAGTATTCGAGAGTGATACTGAAAACCGCGGCTGGTACCACTACCCGACCGAAGCCAAGGTTCCTCACGCAATGATTCATTGGCGCGAGTTCCAAAATGATGAATCGCGGGCCGAC
>CAZZDT010000097.1:0-8628 GCA_964652435.1 uncultured Bdellovibrionales bacterium | reverse complement strand
TGTATGGGCTCCACTTCCGGCGGTATGAAAATGATGCGTGTTTTGGTTTTTGCTAAAACCGTCAGCCGGGAATTACACCGCATGCTTTACCCGCATGGTGTACGTCCGGTGCGTGTGGGCCGAAAGGTCATTAAACCAGATGTGGTAGCCAACATCATGGCGTTCGGATGCGTGTTTTCGTTTTCATTCATCATCGGTCTTTTTGTGATGACGATGTCTGGTTATGACTTGATCACCGCAAGCAGTGCCAGCGTAGCGGTTTTGAGCAATATGGGACCTGCATTGGGCGCCGTTGGGCCAGCTGAGAATTGGGCCCATCTACCAGCATTTACTAAGTGGGTGATGAGTTTTCTGATGCTCATCGGACGTTTGGAACTGTTTAGTGTGGTGATTCTATTTACCCCTTGGGTTTGGCGTAAATAAGCCCTCTTAGCGAAAATCCCCGATCAATTGAAAACCCGCCCAATGTGCAGGGTGGGGAAAGGACTCCCGTGTTTGAAGAGCCGCGGCCTGAAGGGCCTTCGCTTTTCCTCTTTTAAGATTTCGATAAAAGTGCTTCATGAAGATAGCTGCGGCTAAATCGCTTACTCGATGAGGATGAGCCACCACTGTGTGTGCACCGCGAATCATGAATGCATCAGCGAGACTTAAAAAAGACTTCTTCTGAAGACCTTCACATGCACTCAGGGTAACCATGGACGGAACATGCTCCGCATTTAAGATGTCCCAACTGTTGATTTCACCTTCATTGGCAAGTTCAAAAGACGCGCGGTTATTGTTTCTGACGTGTCCCGCCAAATGCAAAGCTTGAAGCGGTTGGGAGAAAAGGCCTTCCTCTGGAACTTCTGTGTTTTGAATTTGAGCCAACTCCAATTTCGAAAAAGGTAAATCCCGTGCCGGTGCGATTCCTATGACTTGTTTTGGTGTGGCTGACTTTTCTCGCTGAAGCGTGCGAAAAAGAAGTGTCGCCGATGGATTGGTTGAAACCGTTACGTGTTCAATCAGGGCGCCCGAACGATATTGAAGCGCCGCTACGGGAAGCTGCGTATAGTCCTCGGGAAGTATAAATATGAGATGCTTGTTCGGCGCGAGCCAATCTTGCGCACCCCTTAAAAGTCCTGCACTGAGCTTTTGGAGGGAGGCTTCACTCGGGCCGAAGTTTTTCATGGCTTCAACGAGTTCCTCTAGGCTTTTCTGTATTTGTTTATGGGACATGAGAGATGATGTTGTTCGCACAGTGGAGCCGTGAATGAACTGGACCCAAACCTCTGGAAACCCGGTGTTTACAACCAAAACGGCCGTGTTTTCAGGAAGTACACTTTGAAGTGCATCCAACTCGATTGGCGCGGGAACCTCTTGCTTGACGAGCCCTTTTCGCCCTTGAGAGAACGTTACCCGAGCATTTTGATAAGCCATTTGCGCCGCGTTCAAAGATACGTCTGGCATGTCGAAAATTTTGGCGAACACTTTCTCTTGATAAACCTCTCGTGCTTTCTTTAGATTTTGGTGACGTTCGCTCGATGTGTCACCCACTGAAAATTTATCTCGAAGTGCCCGCAATTTTTGTCGCTCACTTAAGTCGAAAATTCTACTCTCATCCCGGTCTTGATAAGCCAGCTCCAGTGCCTGATGGTAAAGATTTTCTCGAGAATGTTTCGTCGAAGCCTGGCTCTGGCTACCGCCTAGACTCTCCACGACTAAAATGGCACCTTCAAAATAGAGTTCCGCTTTGGCCTTATCCTTGGTGACCCGGCCCATTCCAAAGAGTGAACGCCATAATGATTCCGGCAGATTCATATTGCGGGCCAAGTGCGCGGCAATTTTCCAGGAGAACTCTGCTTGGTCGGTACCCATTTGCTCTTCCACTTCAGCCAGTGCCAAAATGGTTTGAAGCTCGTTGTAGCGATTACCAATAGATTGACTTAATTTGAGAGCTTCTTGGAGCAGTGCGCGAGCTTTTTGAGGGTCCCCCATTCTGGCGTGGGTTAAGCCCATATTGCGAATGGCGTAGGCCCTTCCTTCTTGGTTCCGGGTCGAGTCTTCAATTTCAAGAGCTTGGCGATAGTAAAAAAGAGCCTCTTTGAATTGGCCTCTTTCTCTCAATACATTCCCAAGGTTGTTTGATTGAATGGCTACTTCGGCCTGGCGTCCTGTACGTTTGGCTAGCCCCAATGCGTCGAGCATAGAAATACGTGCTGCGTCCAGATCCCCCAGATTCATCGAAATTAAACCGCCCAAGCTTCGGGCTTGAATCTCTTGAAAAGTCCAACCAAATTGGAGTGCAATTTCAAGCGCTTTACGTTGTTCTTTTCGGGCTTTGGCGTAATCACCCTGATACCAGGCGACCTTGGCTATCTCTAAACGCAAGGTCAGCTCTTCACGAGGTGTCTCATGATTCCGTTGGTCCAGTGCATCTGTTAACCGTGACATGGCCGCGTTGTAATCTCCTTTGGTGTAAAGGAGTCGAATCTGGTCCAGCTTGATTTTGTGAATTTGCTCTTTATCTTGGCGGGAGATGGCCAATGTAAGGGCATTTTCAAAGAGTTGACCCGCCGTTTTGTAGTCTGAAAGTGATGATTCGTAGAGGTGCCCCAGGGCGCGGCGTGCCTGAACTTCCTTTGGGCTCTTATGAGCGGCAAAGAGCGTGATTGCCTTCTCTAAATCCTCGAGAGCCTCTTGAGGCCGGCCGTTTCTTTCAAGACTTTTTGCTGCTTTACTCAGACAAGTGGCTTCCTGCTCGGCTATAGCAGCCATGGCGCTAAATACTGCGCACTCACGAAACGCTTCAGTCGCTTTGGTTCGGTTAGACTGACTCAAGTAGACATTGCCTTGCTCTTCAAGACTCTTGGCCGCCTCCAGATGTTCTCCACGCGAGGCGTAAGCGGCTGTTAGGAGTTCACGTAAGGCAATGGCCTCTGAGTGTGCACCTTGAGCTGCGCGGATATTCGAGAGCTTATCGCGAGCCACCAGTTGCAGTTTACCACTTTGTAAGGGGAGAACTTTTGCGAGCTTTTTCAGTCGAGGGGATGCAGCCAAAGCGGGCAATTGGGAAGGGTCTTTAAGAATGGCTGTGGCTTCTTTCGTGGTGATGACTTGCAGGGTCTGCAAAATGGTCTCAAATTGAACACCTGCTCGGGCCCAGTCCGTTGGTCGACGAGAACGCTGAGCGATTTTAAAAGCCTTGAGTCCTTTGTTGAAAGCTGTGTTGAAGGCGATGACCGCTTCACTGACAACTTCATGGGGTTCGAGTCCAGGCTGTCCAAAAATTTCAATATTTTCTAAGCTCAACAATGCATCTGAAAGTCCGAGGGAATTGGCTTCTTGCAGCCTCGCTAAAATTACTTCTGGATTCACTTCATGGTCTGGGAAAACCACGGCAACAGCGCCGGCCAATTGGAGATGGGTGGCGATGGCCTCTCTGAGAATATGAGAGCGACGTACATTGTTGACCACAATGATTTGGGCCCCCAAATTTAATGTTGAAAGGTCTTTGAGAGTAAGGGCTGATTCTTCATTCTCCCCGATACTCACTTCGATATGTCCAAAGGGTGTCTTGGGGCTGGTTTGTGTGACAGCTAATTCAAGATTCACCACGGGATGTCGAGAGCTGTGCTCCGCAAAGTCCTTTAAGTTGATAGTGATGCCTTGCCCATCCATTCCCACTTGTCGTGTTTGGTCCGCCACAGTGAGGGCAAGTCCTTGAGCGATTGCCCGTGTGGATTCATTAAAGAGAAACCATGTGGCACTGGGAACATAAATAGCGCGCACGGTTGCGTGTTGGGTCAATACGTCAGCAAGGCTTGCCCGGGCTTGTTCAGTGGCCGAGGTGATATCTAGATAGATCCGTTGAACAGAGTTGAATGCGAACCACTGGGAATCCAAAGTTGTGCCTTTTTGAGCC
This sequence comes from uncultured Bdellovibrionales bacterium, assembly GCA_964652435.1. Taxonomy (GTDB): domain Bacteria; phylum Myxococcota; class XYA12-FULL-58-9; order XYA12-FULL-58-9; family JABJBS01; genus JABJBS01. The sequence goes on along the minus strand of CAZZDT010000097.1, from coordinate 4,727 downwards.
AGTGTTTTTGATTGATGATGCCAGAGCCAAAGCGTGGGCCCTTTCTCGGAACTGACCACTTGTAACAATGCTTCCTTGTCACTGAGTGCTCGGTAGATTTGCGATTGGCTGGCTGGTGTTTGGGTGCGTAGATTCTTGAGACGGCCCGATTTGCTAAGGGAGCTTCCTTCAATGACATGGATGGAGGGCAACTGCGTCAGTCTCCATTTTTCGGCTAATTCGTAAAGTGTTTGGGTCTCTTGCTGTGTGGAGAGAGTCTCAAATCCTTTTTGAACGAGAATCTTATTTCCGGCATGAAAATATTGGCTTGGTTTTTCAATGAATGTCTGAATCTGAGCCGCAAGGGTTGTTGAATTCTCTTGGGGACCTTGAAAAAGGCTTTGAAGCAACTGATGTTGAGATTCGCTCAAAACTTCGCGGCCATATTCCTCGGCCTTGAAAGAAGCTTCGGCGCGGCCCGTTAGTTCAATAAAACTGTCGAGGATGGGTAGGCCAGAGTCCGAAGGTGGGTTTTGGATATTGCCGAGAGCGCGACGGGTATTGACCAGAGTTAGAAAGCGCTTGAATCCGTTTTGAAGATCCTCTGGTAGTTCTGCACTTTTTAACTGTCTTTCGGCATAATCGACCCATTGGGTTTCGTGCTCTTTAAGCTCGCTGCTGTAAACGCTCAGGCTCTGTAGGGACTCTAAGATTTTGAGCCCGTATTTGGGCAAGGCGAGCTGTTGCGAGATTTGAAGTGCCTCTTTCCAGTAAGCGTTGGCTGCAATGGCATTGGCTGAAAGTGCTTCGAGCTTTGCAAGATTGTTGAGGGCATAGAGCAATTCAAGTCGGATACGAATACCGGTCTCTGAGTCTCGACTTTTTTCTCTAAGCATCTCGGTTGCAAACTTTGAGTACTCTTTGGCTTGGAGAATCCGGCCTTGCTCTTGAGCCAAGGCGGCGAGGCCAAGATGAGTCAAAATCGACTCTTGTTCGGGCCCAAAGCCTCGAATCCCCGCGGTGACATCTTCTGGGTTAGAGGGAACCACGGCGACAAAGAGGCCATTCTCAACGGTTCTAAATAGGCTAGGGTCTTGGACCCTCTCTAGGAGGCGAAGCGCTTGTTGAAAGGCAGCAATGGCCTCTCTGTATTTGCCTTGAAGAATTCTTGTGGTGGCTAAGCCCCTTAAAGTTGCGAGTTTACGTTTGGGGTGTTCGCTAAGTGGCTCACGCTCGATTTGTTCGAAGATTTTTTCGGCTTTGTTGTAGTGCCCCAGCATGAATTGAATGGACGCAAGTCGGCTCCTAAGGTCTGCTCGGCGGGGCTGGTTTGGGAGTGTTTCAGATAAGTCGAGCGCCGTTTGAGTCATGTCCAGTGCTACATCCCATACCTCTTCGTGCATGGCCGCGCGGCCAAATTGTTCTCGATAAAGCACCTCACGCAGTGGATTGCGAAATGGTGTGTTGGTTTCCTCTCGGGCCAGGAAAGAGGCAAATGCTGCGTCTGTTTTACCCAGCATCATCAATGCATTGCCCTCGTTGAGTTGCAGAGCGCCCCAAAGCTCGGGATCTTGTTCGGCGTCAACGAGGTCCTTGGCCGTTTGAAAGCTTTCGATGGCTTGCTCCAATAACCCTTCGCCAGGATTGGTTCGCTCCAATTGCATGCGAATCCAGCCGAGGGCTAAGTGAGCTTCTGGAAAACGAGGATAAAGTGTAAGTGCTTTCCCCAGTTGTTTTTGTGCCAGGTTCAATTGCCTTGGGAAAACGTACGTAAGAACCAAGCCGAGCCCGTAGTGAGCTAAACGATCTCGCGGATTGCGTCTGATGGCTTGGCGGTAATGGCGCAAGGCGGTTTTGAGGTCATCAGTTTCGGAACAAAGTGTGATGTAACGCCGGTGCGCTGTGGCATTGGTCCGCGATGATTTAACGAGTCTTTGATAGAGCTTACGTGCAAGTTTTTTATTCCCGGCTTTTTCCGCCGCTTCCGCTTCCCCCAAAGCGATTCTTGCTATGATCTTCCGTGCTTTACGAGTCGAATCCCGATGGCTTGGAAATTTTTCCAGTAGAAGGTCCAAGGATTTAAGCGCTGCTTCAAAGTCTTGGTTGGCAACCGCAGCATCGGCAAGTTTTTCCAGTACCTCTTGCATAATCATGCCAGCATTGGGCCAAGTATCTACCAGGTTCTCCAGACGTCGTTGTGCACTTTCAGGATTCTCGTTCTGCTGGCGCTCGGCCTGTAGAATGCCAGCTCGAAGCGCGATGACGGGGTGCTTTACATGGCGGTGAATGATTGTTTCGAGTTCACCGTATGGGTTGCTGATATCATTGTGAATCACGGCGTCGAGCCAAGCTTCGATCGCCGCATCTCGAATAAACGGTTCGCTGGCAAATTTGGGGTGGTTAAGTTGGGTTACCAGGTGTTCGGCAGCTCTGAGATCTCCAAGTTCCAAGGCCAGCTTTGTTAGTCCCAATAAACTCTTGGCTTGCCATGTACGCTCTATGGTTTCGTCTTGGCTAAGGGCGGACCAAATGGAAAAGGCTTTGCCGGTTTCTCCATCCAGACGATGAATGTCTGCCTTAAACAACAACGTACGCTTTTTTAGAAGCTCCACGCCTGTTTGTTCGGCGGGTTCTACTTCGTTTTCAAGCAACTTGATTTCATCTCTTAGGCTCTCTGTTCGAATCATGGTGTCGCCACCAAGTTTCTTCTGAAGTTGGAGCTGCGCAATATCAATTGTTAAGATCCAGCCTTCGATTTCATTCTGGCTCAAACCACGGGCACGATTGAGAATGTCGATGGCCAGGTCCACTGAACCGATATGGGAATATTCTTTGGCCAGGATTCGATATGCCTTCACACTTAGTTCGGGATGGGTCGCGATGATGTGGCGTAGCATGAAGCGTCGAAGAGCTGGTTGTGGCTCCGTGGTGGCCGCTTGCAGCAAGGCCCCGGCGTTTATATCCGGAGCCAGCATACCATCAAAAGGCAGTGCAAAAATATCAAGGTCACCAATGCCTGAGGCGGTGTAGACCAGCCAAGCATCGCCAGGCCGTACGAATATTTCACCATCCATCACGGGCGTCAGTGGCTTCGGCGATAACGGTGGGCCCCGTCTCTTAACTTCCTCTTTAAATGGAATGGACCAAAGACTGGGGGTATCGTTGGCATCGATCGCGCCATCCCCGTTGATGTCGTCGACAAAACGCACAAAGATAAGTTCTTCCCGTCCGTCGGGTCGCGTGATGAATGCAGGTAAACCCTCTGGGTACATCGATTGGGTAATGGGATGTGCCCTCTTTTCAACGAGGTCACGTAAATAAAGTCGAGGTATTTTCTCGCCGGGTTCGACGGAAACATAGGCCATGTAGCGACCGTCTCGGCTGATGGTTGGATCCCAGCCGTGGTCAATCAGATCTTCCTCTATGCCGCTTTTGAGATCGATGGTTCGAATACCCGGTTCTCGTTTTGTTTTGGAACGAGAGGTAAAATAAATATGGTGTCCGTTGGGATGACAGACGGGGGTGCTGTCGGCCGTATCGCGAGATGTTAGTTTCCGCTGGTTTTTACCATCGGCGTCCATGATCCATATATCGCCTTTGACGTCGGCGCGTTTGGAGACCCAGACGATTTGCTTCGAGTCGTAGGTAAATACAGGGGATGTGTCATCGGTTGAATGTTGGGTCAGACGCAAGGGCTCGGTACCGGGTTCCGAGGATTGAAGGTAGATGTCTAAGTTACCGGCAACTTGAGCTGCGTAGGCCAGTTGGTTATTGGTTTGCGATACCGAAGGTTGTAATTGGTCTTCGGTGGCATTGACCAAAGGCACTGGCGTCGTCAGAAATTGCCCATCTTTTTGACTGAACGCAGGGGCAAACTGAGTGGTTAGAGATGTACTGCAACCACCTAGACAAAGTGCGAAAAACCCGAAGAGGTATTGTTTACTGAAGCGTTGCACTGGTGTCCTTTTGTTCCCAGATTCCGTTGGAACTTTGAAAAAGCGTACCTTTGGGACTGCGGCTTAATATGAACTGGCGATAAATATCGATGACTTGTTCTCGGTGCGACTCTTGAAGATGGTCGTGCTGGCTGATGACCCAGGTGATGATGGACTCTCGGTCTTGGGTTTCTTGCTCTACAATTTGCTCCAATAGTTTTTGTTGCTCAGCGCTCATATCGGAGCAACTTCGAATGATGAGCTGCCCTTTGACTGCCTCACCTAAGCAACCTTGCTTTTTGAACGCATTCACATCGTCGCGGTTGAAAAGTTGTCGCCGTCTCGCTTGCAAAGCGATTTGGTTTAAATCGATATCTTGAGCATGCAGGAGGCTGGCTTCATCGCGAACTGTTCCTACCAGCATTTCTTCTTCGGTCAGTGGCTCGAAGCTTCCCATGAGCTGATGCTCTAAACTGGTTTTTTGGCTGATGTTGACGGTTTTGATGGTGAAGCATCCCGTCAACAACACGCAGGTGGCAAGCAAATAAAGATTAAGGTGCTTCATGATTCCATCCCAATGATTTTGCCAGGTAGCGGTCTACATAGCTTTGAAAATAAGGGTCGATGACCTTTTCAGTGATGGCATAACGCCGCAGGAGTTCTCGATCGATTGGTCGAAAACCAATGTTGGTTCCCGGAATGCTAAGCCGAGTGGTGTAGTCTAGATCCATGTTTAGATTTTCATGACGAATCCAGGCTGTAACCTGATGAATGTTGATCAGCTGAAGATTGCTTCTGGTTCTTTGAATCTGG
>CAZZDT010000096.1:0-8693 GCA_964652435.1 uncultured Bdellovibrionales bacterium | reverse complement strand
TTGCTCAGTGGCAAGTGGATGAATTGGTGATTCCTCCACCAACCCGCGAGCAGATGGCACAAGAGGTTCGGGCGCGAGCGCTGAAGGCATTATCGGAAGGTCAGCCGAAAGTCGCGATGAATTTGATGCAAGAGTATCAAGGCCTTAACGAGCAAGATATTCATGCCTACCGAGTCATGGCCATTGCAGCGCTTAAGCAAGGCGACCGTGCCTTAGCCTTGAGACTCTACCGACGTTATTTGGAAAAAGTCTCACCGGAGAGTGAAGAGTCTCAAGCAGTATCAAAATTGCTTCAGGATGCGGCCAAGTTTGTTGCCTTGAAGGACTCTAACCAAGTTCTGGATCCTCAGTTAGAACCCGACTGGTCTTTGGTGGCGACGCAATTGGTTACTCATACGAGTGCTGAGTAAGATTAGAGCTTCTTCATAATGCTTTCGTCTTCGGCGAATCCATAGCTGACCAAGAGTCCTTTACCAGACATCATGATTAAGCCTCGTTTTTGAAATTCGCTTAGAACCCGGGAGACTGTTTCTCGGGTGGTGCCAATCATCGCGGCCAATTCATGCTGAGCCGGACGGGACTTAATAAACACGCCTTCGTCTTTTGCTTCGCCATCGGTTTTGGCCATATCCAGAATCACCCGTGCCATCCGTCCGTAAACGTCGAGGGACGCGAGGTTACCGATGATCTCGCTGGCTCGTCGAAGTCGGTGAGACATGACCGAAAGAATATTCAAGGCTGAATTTGGAAAAGCCTGAAGGTGACTGATGAAGTCCGCGCGTGAGAGTTTGAGGAGCGTTGATTTTTTGGTGGTATAAACACCGGCGGAGCGCGGCTGGCCGTCCAAAAGACTCATCTCTCCAAAGAAGTCCTCTTCTTTAAAAATGGTGAGAATGGTCTCTTTGCCATTTTCATTGTGAAGCACCACTTTGACTCGGCCGGATACAACGATAAACAACGAGTCTCCATCTTGGGCCTGTCTAAAAATTTCGGAGTCTTTTTTATAATTTACTGTCTCCAGCCGAGCAGCGAGGCTGTGCAGAGCAAATTCGTCCAGATCTTTAAAAATACTGACGCGCTTGAGAAGTGTTGTTTTTTGTATCTCGTCTGCCATGTTTTCCCGCCCATCAAAGCTTCGTGGAGTACTGCTTGGATTCTATCGCGATTCGCTCTCTATGCGAAATGAGGAACCTAGCTCAAGAGGCTCAGTTGGTCTCAGTGGGCTGATTGGTCTCTTGTTTCGGCGCTTTTTGTCCTACCGCCCGCAGGGTCTCTAAAGCTTTCGCGCAGCGCTCCTTAACCACAGGGCTCTTATCGCCTAAGGCTAACATTTCGATGGTGGGGTAGTGCTTGAGCTCTCCTTGCATGGAGAGGAGTTCACAGGCAGCCGCGCGAACCCGGGCTTCTCGGTGTTTGAGGAGACTGCTGGTTGCTTCTGGCGCTGCTTGTTTTTCAGTGGCGGCTTTATATTCGACGGCCTGGCGCTGCATCAAAGAGGTCAAGAATACGAGTGTAACCCCCACTTGCACAAAGGCTCTGACCACAGGGTAATCTCGTCGTCGAACCAAGAGCCATCGATCGATGGTGTATATCAATACGAATACAGTGAAAGCGCCGGGGGCAATCAAAGGTACCCAAAGAGCTAAGTCTCCAGCCCCAAAGGCCACCCAAAGTCCGTGGGTATAAAATAGGCTACCGATCGCACTGGTTAAGAGCGCAATGTAGAGGCCAATATGAAGCCACTTTCTGGTTTTCTGCGTTGTACTCACTCTTTTTACCTGTCACCTTTAGGCTTTTCGCGCAACCGATTCTTAATTTATTCAGTTAATTCGGGGAAATAGCTGGTGAAGTTGGTGTGCGAGGGCCAGCCTGGACTCCCGAATATTGGGTACAAATCGAGAAAGAGCTTCTTTCATTTCTTTGGCCGTTGAAAAGCGCTTTTTATGCTTCACTTGGAGAGCTTTGCGCAAAATATCGCCAATTCCCTTGGGCAGATTGGGCACTGCGAGGTTTGGATCAGGAAATTCTCCATCCAGAATACGCTTTGAAACATCTTCGTCCGAGTCTCCTTGGATGACAAAGGGATGGATGCCCACAAAAAGCTCGTAGGCTAAAACGCCGCAAGCAAAAATATCCGTTTGTCGATCGATGGGTTTTCCGTGGAGTTGCTCGGGGGAGAGATAGCCCAGTTTGCCGAAAGCAGCTTCTTCTGCGCGTCCACCTTCAAGGCCTTGTAGACGTGCTACTCCGAAATCGGCGAGAACCACGCCGCCGTGGTACGAGAGCAGAATATTATGAGGGTTCACATCGCGGTGAACCAATCCGAGGTAAGATTCATCAGCTCCCTTAAGTTCATGGGCGAAATGTAAGCCCTCGAGCACTTGGGAGATAATGTAGCCAGCAACATAGCCTGCGGGCTGCATCGACCGTGAGCGTAATGTGTTGAGCAGTGTAAAGAGGTTGGGTCCATCCACGTATTGCAAGACGAGAAAAAGCTCATCGTCTTCAAGTCCAAACGCCAGTTGACGAATCAAGTTGGGGTGCATGAGGCGCCGACCTAAATCAGCCTCGGTTAGAAATTGGTCTCTGGCCAATGCATCGCTGCGCAGTTTGGCAAGCAGTCGCTTGATCACCACAATTTTTTCAGGTGAATCATCTTGATGATGGGCACGGTATATCTCTCCTGAGCCGCCGATACCCAGCCGATCAATGATGCGATAGTCCCCGATATTCATGGGGGCACATTCGCACCGAATGACCCTGGTTTGCAATATGAATCCGTCCGTTTGGTTATGTCAGTTGCAGATGTTACGAATAGGTTCATGACAGTGCACGGTGACGGAAAAGAGCTCTTTGCGGGTGTTTCTCTGGAAGGGGGAATAGAGGCCTGTGACAAACCGGTTTGGGGTGGCACAAACCCGGATTTAGTGGCGGCTCAATGGTTGGCGAGCCGCTTGGTTCGGCCTGTTCAGGTCACTTTCACCAACAATCGCAGTACCATGATGAGTTGGAAGGAACATCAGGGCATTTTGGAGCTCAGGCTGCATCGTATGTTTGTGGATGCACCGGGCATTGTTTGGGAGGCGATGATTTCTTACCTCGGTGCCAAGGATCCTGTAGCCGGCCGTGTGATCGACAAATACATTCAGTCAACGCATCGAGAAGTTCCGAAAAGAACGAATCTTAATCCTTTGGGTAAGTTCTATGACTTACGTGAGATCTTCACCTCGTTAAATGGCGAGTTTTTCCATGATGCATGCAAAGCCCAAATCACTTGGGGCCGAGCGGGTTCTAAAACCCGTCGAAAGTCGATTGTTTTAGGTTCTTACAGTGAGCGTGAGCAGTTGATTCGGATTCACCCCTGTTTGGATCAAGGTTTTGTACCTCGGTATTATCTATCTTGGGTGGTTTATCACGAAATGCTTCATGAGGTGTTGGGAGTAGAGGAACAAGGAGGGCGTCGTTTGGTGCATCCACCGGAGTTTGTGATTTTGGAAGAATCTTACCCCGATTTTGCCCAAGCCAAGGCCTGGGAGCAGGCTTATCTGCCGAGACTTCTTCGGTATCGCCAGTCCAACTAGTCTATTTGCATTTGGTCCTGCCCATTGGCAAAAGTCATTTTCTTACAAAAAACACGTCCCACCTGGCTGGCTTTGGTTAAGGTGAGCTGTCACAAGTGACATGGTGTTGGAGAAGAAATGAACCGGTTATCGAATATACGAAATAATTTTGGGACCTTAACGGCTTTGGTTGTGCCACTTTTATGCAGCTCATTGGCTTTGGGCGCTGTGCACTTTAAGTCCGAGGCGATTACCCCGGAAGCTCCATCTCCAAGAAAAAACCAAGTTATTCCAGTTACTTTGATTACAGCGGAAATGCTTGAGCCTTTGGAACTCGATAAAGAGCCTCGCAAAAAGCTCGAAGCAGCTTTGATGCACCGAGAAAATTACATTCGTGCTCAACAAGCCAAGGCTCCCGCAGCGCGCCTTAAGCAGCTGCTAACAAAACGAGACGCATCTCGGGATGCTATTTTACCCGAACTGTATTCTTTAGAGTTAACGGGCAGCAGTACGATCGCCCGCAGCCTTCTCGAGTGGGACCAAGCCAGCGTCATTTATGAAGAAGATGTGGCTTATTACAAAGCAGAGCTCAAGCGCTTTAAATCTTGTAAGGCCGAGTGCCAGGAGCCCGTGAAGCCTTTTCCGGAATATGGTGATTTGATTGCAGGCTTAGAAGATTCGATGCCCGCTGAAGATGAGCCTCGGATGCAGGTTTATAATCTGTACCTGCGTGGCATCTTTTATGAAGCTGTAGAAGATGAGGTCGGAGCAGTAGCCGTCTATGGCCAGGCAGTTCAAATTGGGAACGCAAGGCTGATTCCAGAGATTCATACGCGCATTGGTGATTTGGAAATGGGCATCGGTAACTACGGAGCAGCTGCTCATCAATATGAGTCTGTTTCGTTTGGCGAGTACTACGCCGATTCGCGTGTGAAGCAGGCATGGGCTTATCGCCAATTGCGTGATTGCAAAAATGTTTTGAAGGTTGCTGCCCGTTTTCGCCACACGGTGACCGCGCAGGCTGATCAGAAACGCCTGGGCCCAGAAATGCTGGGCTACGAAACTGAATGTGCCGCTTTTCATCTGCGTATGGATGAAGTTGTAAAGTATGACCCAGCTGGCGTGAGCTTGATTGAGCAAGAGATTAAGTCATTGAAGAAGGCTCGCAGTCGCAAGGGTGCGCGAAGCATTGTGAAGCAAGATTTCGGCATCTGTTTGGCCGATGCTTTGCAAAATCAATTTGAAGTGACCGAATTGGCTTTGAACCTTGCGGGAACCACGCGAGATCCAGAGCTAACGTGGGCTGGTGCTGATGCCGATGTTGAATCAGACGTACCGGAACCTGAGGAAGTCTACGCGGCGAACATCGCTGCTTGTATGGCTCGTCGCTTAGAGATGCTTCCCGTGGTGACGAGACTCTCCGGTTCTGTCCGGCTGATTGTTCCTTAAAGCGTAAGTCTAAAGTCTTTGATCAAAGCGCCAGGCAGGTTCGTAGAGCTTGTTGACCGGCGATGATAGGTACCTGCATCCAGAATGTGTTCGCGCTCTTGAGTGAAATCCAAGAGGTTTTCACCCAGCATTCGATAAAGCGACTCGTCAAAACGCATCACGTTTACCGGCGCGCTTATCTTTCCGTCTTCAACCCAAAAAGTAGCAAACCGAGTCATCCCTGTCATTCGACAACTCTGCCGGTCTGAAAAGTTCATGTACCAGAGGTTTGAAATATAGAGGCCGGTACCAAGTTCCTTGAGAACGTCCGCTTCAGCCAATTCACCGGAGCCAAGGGCCAACGATTCAGGGTGTTCGGATGCATTGGTACCATCGGTAGTTAAGTTATATTCGCGGGCAGAACGCGCAGATGTAAGGGCTCCGGCGTAAGCACCTTCTTGGATCAAGGATACACTTGGCTTCTTGATAAAGCCTTTGGTGTTGAATGCTGGGCCCACCCCACCTTCATTATCTTCCGAAATATGAACTTTAGGATGAAGTGAAGTTTGTTTTTCTACCAAGGTAAGCAATGCCGATTGCTTGGTTTGGACAGCTTTTTGGGAAAAGCTAAACCAACCCAGAAGTCCCAAGACTTCTCCAAGAGCGGAGGGAGTTAAGAAAACTTTATACTCTCCAGGCTCAATGGTTTTCGCTGGCAATTTCAAGATGTCTAAATGGTTTCGAGCATGGTCAAATTTTGATTTTAAGACCTCGGGGTTCCATTCAAAACCGCTGTACCCAGATTTGATGGCCTTGTCTGCGTGGCTGTAGACACTCCAGTCGAAATTGAAGTTGTCACGTTTAAACCAATTTCGCTGTCCCAAAGAATTGGCAAACCCAAAAGAAATGGAGCCGTGAGCAAGAATGCCGACAAAGTCGAGGCCTTCGCCGGCGTCTAATATCTGCTCCGTTAAGGCTTGTGCGCTTGGAAGAGCACCGGTTTCAATGTTTTCGGATGAATGAACCTCGGTGGCATAGAGAAAATGCGGGTCTTCTGGGACCGATGAGATATTTTCTCGAAGACTCTCAATGGTTTGGCGGATGGTTTCTTTATCGTTTGACTCATTTTGAGAAAGAGTAAAGTCCGCACTGAGGTGCCTTGCTCCTTGCACAAGCTCGAGGTTGAGTTCGCTCTGGTTAACGGTACCCGGTTGTCTAATTTTTCCTTGGTTGAAACGAACGAAGGAAGAAACCTCAGAGTAAAAAGAAGCGAGAAGCGTTTCCTCTTCTCCGATCAGGGTTTGAGCATAGTCAAACATGGCGTAGAAAAAATCTCGTTGAGTCTGACTCATGACTCACCTCCGAAGACATCGATGTTGGCGAAATGACAAATAGGAGAGGCGTGCCCAACCCGAATAACCTGGTTGGGTTCACCTTTACCGCAATAAGGCGTTCCTAAGAATTGCCGACTCTTGGCATCTCCAACCCCTTTTAGGTTACGCCAGAAGGTAGCCGAAATTCCTCGGTAAGAAGGGTTTTTAACCAGTTCGCCCAGTTCACCGTCTTTGATGATTCGGCCCATCTCACAGGAGAATTGGAATTTATTGCGTGAGTCATCGATGGACCAAGAAAGGTTGGTGTTCATCAAGATGCCATTTTCCACGTTGCCAATCAGTTCCTCGCGAGTGAGCTCTCCTGGCTCAAGGTTGAGGTTGGCCATACGGTCGATGGGAGGTCGGTTCCAACTGCATGCTCTTGTACTTGAGGCGCCGGCTTGATTGCCTCGATTTTGAGAGATGATTCCGCCGAGAGGTCTCTTGAGGATACCATCTTCAATGATCATGACTTTTTCAGCTTCGGAGCCATCGTCATCGTATTTATAGGTCGCCAGCTCTTTTTCATGCGTTGGGTCAAAACTGATGTTGAGAAGCTCAGAACCATATTGGTAGTTGCCAAACATATCGGGTGTGACAAAGCTTGTTCCCGCATAGTTACGTTCGTCTCCTAAGATTCGATCAAGCTCCAATGGATGGCCAATGGACTCGTGAATCTGCAAAAGCATTTGGTCCGGCTCCAAAACGAGATCCATTTTTCCATTGGGACAATTCGGAGCATCAAGCAGGGCAATGGCTTCAGCGCTCAAATTTTGGGCGCGGTCTTTGTAGCCCATGGCATCGAGGAGCTCTAACCCGCCTTGCTGGCATGAGTCGATGAATGTTCGTCGTTGGGTGTCGGTGCCTCGGTTGGCTACGGACGTCAACCCTGGCATCAGGTGTGTTAGGTGCTGATGAACCCGGCCGCCGCCGGAAGTCAGATAGAGGCTTTCCGTATCTACGTGCCGTAAGCTTGCGGCCCAGTCCACAATGGATTCAGGGCCACCGAGCGCTTCACTGGCTTCTCTAAGGTAATCGAGTTTTTCGGTGAGCGTGGTACTGGTCCAAGGAGTTTTCACAGGGCTTTGGTATTCAGCTCTTGGGTGGGGCATGGCAATTGCGCTGAAATCGGTGACCGCGCGACCTGCGCTGATCCTTGCCCAGTCTTTGGCGATTTCAAGCGCAGCTTGCAGTCCTGAAGCAGAGAGATCGGAGGTGGAAGCGTAACCAATCCCGCCGCCGTGAAGCACTGTGAGCATGACACCGGAATCAATGGTGTTGCCCAGAGGTTGAACGACATTTTGCCGGACCGAGAGCTCTTCAGTTTTTTCGCGGATAAACCGAAGCGAGCAAAAGTCTACGCCTTCGCTTAGCTGATTGAAGTTGTTTTCAAGGTGCTTGAGTTCTAACTGGGTGTTCATGCCACATCCTTCCGTGGCATGCCTTTAGTTCATTTAGAACTGGTCGGTAAAGGTGCAGAGCGTTAAAACGCTACTCCAGCCAGAATTTTACCACTGAGGGTGCTCTCGCTGAATGCTGGTGATTGATAAACCTTTCCACCGGGTGAGGTATAAGGCCCATCACAATTTAGACTACCTGTTTGAAATGCGCCTTCAAATTGAATGTAGTACATATCCATGGTGGCTTTCGCGCCAAAGGTAAGTCCCATCAGTGACGTTTGGTTGTCTATACCGAGGTTTGAAATGCCGCCTTTTGGAGTTGGGGCGAGATAATAGTCAAGACCCGCCTGAACGCTTAGGGAATCCACAACTGGCAACTCAACTGGAAGAGCGTATTCGCCTTCAAGACCTACATAAGGTGAGCTGTATTTTGCACCCGGGAAGGAACTCGCATTCGGGTAGTTAAGCACAGCAAATCCCGTGCGCAGGGTTGCGTGAGGTGCAGCTTTGTCATCCCAGAAAACAAAGCGGTAAGAGGCCCCAAGTTTCATTTCTGAGAAACTATTTTCATAGGACTGGCCATTGTCAGCCCATGAAATGGTAGCGGACCAAAGTGCTTCGATATGAATACCTACAAGCTGTGCCCACCAAGGGCCAACGTCAAAATATGCAAGAGGATAAGCTTCGATATCCACAGCAAGGCTTGGCACAAAGCCACCGGTGTTCCCGCTGACAGAATTGACGGACTCCGTGGCATCGTCTTGTAATTTTGCGCTTCGGCTAAGTCCCGCGAATCCAACGCCAGCGATGATGTTCGAGCGATCTCGGGCCTCGGTGTAATAATCGTTTTTATCTTCTTCTGCTGCTGGTGCAGCCGCTTCTGGCTTCGCTTCTTCGGCTGGTGCTTCCGCTGCCGGTGCAGCCGCTTCTGG
>CAZZDT010000095.1:0-8697 GCA_964652435.1 uncultured Bdellovibrionales bacterium | reverse complement strand
TGCGAAGCACCCGAGCATCGTTGGCAAAAAGGGCAACGAAGACCTCTTGAGTGATATCGGCAACTTCTTCTTGGATGCGGTCGTGGCCGTAGTTTTTAGCGCCAACCATCACGGCGCGGGCCACTCGAGCTTGAATCACGGGCGTTAAGTGCTTCACCAGTTCGCGCATGGCAGGCTGATTGCCGTCCAATGCTTGATGAAGTGTCTCGTCCGTCCATTCCATAGCTTGCTTTGATTTCCCTTGATGACAGACTTTTGCCTTTGCTTGAGGCTTGAGTCTGGTGGTTTTGGCCAGGGAACTTGATACAGCTGCTTCCCGTCTGGTTTTGGATGCACCCATTGCATTGGATACCCATGAACCGCAAGGTCTACGCGCTGCTTTTTTTGAGGGTCGGTCTGAGAATGTGTCCGCGGAATCGCCAGTGAAGTCTTTTAGGGAGGTGCTGAAGCCTGAAAAGGGGAGTTCGGCGGCTCTGGCGCTTATGGGACTGGATGTTGGGGCTAAAGTTAGCATGGTCATGTTGTGTTCCTCGCGGCCCTATGGGGGTCAATCCGTGGCCTTTTTTTGGAGGTTGCCCGGTGCCGGCGTTGTGCTGGCACCCCTCACATCTATGTATTGGCGGGAGGGCTGTTTTTTCTGACAGCCAGGACTGCCTTTTTTCAAAAAAATATGAAAAACCCAGTGTTTTCCAGGATCTGTTTTTGGATTGGGGCTTGAACCAATGGCGATTCGTGTTAATTCACCACTGCGCGAGTGGTAAAATCAGCCTTGGGAAGGGATTTGCAGCAGTTCGGTTTGCCGTCTGCTCGTTGAACTTCTTTGTTTATAGTTATGGAGCTTTGTCGATGACGCAGGCACGTATTCATTTTGAGATTTCTGCCCCAAACCCAGCATCCCATGTTTTTCATGTCTGCATGACAGTTCGGGAGCCAAACAGCGAAGAGCAGGTCTTCTCTTTGCCGGCTTGGATTCCCGGGAGTTACCTCTTGCGTGAATTTGCGAAAAACTTGGGACCCATTACGGGCCGAGTTGGCGATGATGCCGTTACTGTTCACAAGCTTGACCGAAATAGTTGGGCGGTTCGAGGGGCCACAGGAACCCTAACTTTGGAATACGATGTTTACGCCTGGGATATGTCGGTGCGCTCAGCGCATTTGGATCAGACCCACGGGTATTACAATGGAACCAGCGTATGCTTGATGGCCCATGGGTTTGAGAATGAATTGCATTCCGTGGACTTGATTGCTCCTACAGATGAGAAATGCCTTGACTGGCGAGTTGCCACGACGTTGAAACGAGTGAGTGGCGAGAAGTGGGGCTTTGGTTCTTTTGAGGCACCGGATTACGATGATTTGGTTGACCATCCTGTTGAGATGGGGACCTTTACATTAACCACCTTTGAAGCCCGGGGCGTGCCTCACCATATTGCGATTACGGGTCGGCATACCTGTGACTTAGAGCGTCTATGTGCTGATCTCACCGTTATTTGTGAGCACCAGATCGACATGTTCGGTGAATTGCCGAAGATGGACGAATATTTGTTTCAGGTGATGGCCGTGGGCAATGCCTATGGTGGCTTGGAACACCGAAGCTCTACCTCATTGGTCTGCAAGCGAGACGACCTACCCCAGGCAGGTGAGACTGAAGTGACAGAAGGTTACCGGCAATTCCTGGGGCTCTGCAGCCACGAGTATTTTCATACTTGGAATGTAAAACGCATCAAGCCGGCCATGTTTCTGCCTTACGATTTAAGCAAAGAAGCTCACACCACGCTGCTTTGGGCTTTTGAGGGCATCACTTCTTATTACGACGACCTTTGCCTGGTTCGAAGTGGGCGAGTTGATACGGAATCCTATTTAGAGCTTCTGGGACGTGGTGCGACCCGCGTGTACCGAAGTTACGGTCGGCATAAGCAATCTTTGGTTGATTCTAGCTTTGATGCTTGGACCAAGTTCTATCGTCAGGACGAAAATGCTCCAAACGCTATCGTGAGTTATTACACCAAGGGTGCACTTGTTGCCTTGGCCCTCGATATGAAGATTCGTAAATTGACGGGCGAGAAAAAGTCGTTGGACGATGTGATGCGTATTCTTTGGGAGCGTCATGGTAAACCCTTGGTTGGTGTACCTGAGGACGGCGTCGAAAAGATTGTTGAAGAAGTTGTCGGCACTGACATGCGTGATTTCTTTGACTCCACCCTTCGTAGCACGCAGGACATTTCTTTCGATGATTTGCTGGAGCAAGTTGGGGTCCGCTTTTGTTTACGGCCTCAAGAAAACTCTTCAGACAAGGGCGGTAAGCCATCGAAAGATAAGTCTGATGACCGAGGTTGCTTAGGAGCCCGAGCGCTTTCAGGAAGCGGCGGCGCAAAGCTGGCCAATGTATACAATGGTGGAGCCGCAGAGTTAGCTGGCCTTGCTGCCGGTGATATCGTGGTCGCTTTAAATGGCCTTCGCGTCAGCGGAACCGACTTAGAAGACAGGGTGGCGAAAACAGCGGTAGGTACCAAACTCTCCGTCCATGCTTTTCGCCGAGACGAGTTGATTGAGACGACTCTTGAGGTGGGTACGCCCGTTCCGGATACGGCTTACTTTGAGTTGGTTGAAGATGCCAGCGATGAGGTGGTGGCTCGCCGAAACGCTTGGTTGGGAATCAAACCCGATGGTGAGGCAACCGCTTAGAGTTTACTCAAGCAGGACTGCTGGATTTCGCTGGTTTCTCATCGTAGATTTGCTACCCGAGGAGGCTCACACTCATGTCAAAATCAGGGCGTAAACTCACATCGTTGCTGGGAAACAGTCAAAAATTGGATGGCGGTGCTATGTTTGGGAATGCTCCCAAAGCCTTATGGACCCGCTGGATTGCTTGTGATGATTTAAACCGCATCCCATTGGCTTGTCGCTGTTTATTGGTCGAAGAAGACGACCGCAAGATTCTTATGGAAACCGGTATCGGCTCGTTTTTCGACCCCAAGATGAAAGACCGTTTTGGGGTTGTAGAGTCTGAGCACGTGCTTTTGGAGCAATTAAAGGCTCATGGGTTAAGCCACGAAGACATTGATGTGGTTGTCTTGTCGCACATGCACTTTGACCATTCTGGGGGGTTGCTCTCGGCTTGGTCTGAACAAGAAGAGCCAAAGCTTTTGTTTCCCAACGCGACTTTCGTGGTGGGTGAGAAGGCGTGGGATAGGGCATTGAAACCCCATGCTCGAGACCGGGCATCCTTTATTCCAAGCTTGAATCAACAGCTGGAAGACTGCGGAAGGCTGGAGATAGTGCCCACCGATGGAACTTCGTCGGTGCTGGGCGAGGGGTATCGATTTCACGAAAGCCATGGCCATACACCGGGGCTTTTGCTCACGGAAATCGATATGCCGGGCGGCCCGGTTGTGTTTTGTGGGGATTTGATTCCTGGCACGCCTTGGGTTCATCTACCGATTACCATGGGTTACGACAGGTACCCTGAGCTCTTGATCGATGAGAAGAAGGCATTCTTGTCTGACCTTCAGGCAAGGGGAGGGCGACTTTTCTACACGCATGATAGCGAGACAGCACTATCTGAGATAGGAATCGATGAACGTGGGAGATTCAGTGCCACCAATTTAGTGCCTGTATTATCCCAGCTTGACCACTGATAAGGTGAGCTATGGACCAGGGATTAGTCGACGCAGCAGAAGAACTACTTAAGGAAACAGATCTGATCGACCTGCACGTTGACGGTATGATTCCTCACCGATTGTTTGGGTATGATCTCAATGTGCGACATTCTGGGAGCTACACCGGTGGCCGCTTTATGGGACATCTTGATTTTCCGCGTGCCATAGAGAATGGCTGCAATGCGGCAATGTGGTCTATTACGACCAATCCGTTTAAGTCTGCGCAGCGGCGGTGGGATTCTTTTCTAGAAAATGTAGACCTCTTGCGCAATCAGGTGAACCGTTCCCATGGCCGAGTGAAGATTGCCACCACTTGGACCGAGTTTATGGAATTGCGAGAACAAGCTGAGCATATCTGTTTGCCGGCTATTCAGGGTGGAAACTCGCTGGCCGGAGCTCCGGAGGGCTGTGCCGATATTCCGGACAATATGATTACCCGTGTTACGTTGGTTCATTTGACGAATTCTCTTTATGGGATCACATCGAGCCCACTGAAAGCATGGCGCGGCAATGAAGGTCTTACGGGAGTAGGCCGTGACTTTGTTCGTGATCTCAACCGCCATCGCATATTTGTTGATCTCGCGCATATAAACGAAGCAGGTTTTTGGGATGCAGTGGAATGTCACGACCCGTCGCTTCCCATGATTGTGACCCATACTGGGGTGGATGGTGTCTGCAAACATTGGCGCAATCTCACCGATGACCAGATTCGTGTGATTGCAGACAGTGGCGGCACTGTAGGAATTATTTTTGAGCCGAATTTCTTGAAGCGTGCGTTTGGCCCTCGCGATGGGAACATGGTGATCGAGCATATGGCTCATATCATTCATGTGGTGGGAGAGGACTTTGTGTCGATTGGTACAGATTACGATGGAATGATTTCTCCACCGGAGGGATTGTCGGATCCAAATTACGGGGTTCTCGTTGCCCAGATGTTAGAGCGCAACTGGTCCGTTGAAAGAATTCAAAAAATCTTGGGTGGTAACTTTTTAAGGAGTTTTAAGGCGCTTCGACCTTAATTACTTTTGACCGTAGGTCCAGTCTGGATTGCTGGCAACCAATTCACAGATTTCTTGAAGATTAACTGGTTTGCTAAATAGGTAACCTTGTCCGTACTGACAATCGAGTTCATCCAAGCTTTGCATTTGCTCTGGTGTCTCAATTCCTTCAGCTACAACGCTTAAGTGAAGACCACGGGCTAGACCCGTAATCGCACGAACGACCTTCATTGCGCGTTCGTTTTCACTCATGGCCGTAACGAAGCAGCGGTCAATTTTGAGGTTATCGATAGTAAATTGATAAAGGTAACCCAGCGATGAAAAGCCAGTACCAAAATCATCCAAAGCAATGGTGATTCCCATTTCTTTACACTGAGCAATCCATTCCACCGCGATATCTGGATTATCCATGAACAAGCTTTCGGTAATCTCTAGCTTGATTTGATGGGGTGGGGCTTGGGTTGTTTGCATGGTTTTGCGAATGGTGTCGATGTAGCCCGGTACGCCAAGTTGACGACCCGATACGTTCACGCTCACAAACGGGCGTTTGGCGCGACCGCCGTTTGGATTACCGGCGTTGCATGCTTTTTCAAGCTCCGGAAGGTCTTTACACGCTCGCTCTAGAACGTAGTCTCCCAGGGGAACGATTAGACCCGTTTTTTCTGCCAAGTCGATGAAGTGGAACGGTGAAAGCAGTCCGCGCTTGGGATGCTCCCAGCGAACCAAGGCTT
Organism: uncultured Bdellovibrionales bacterium; assembly: GCA_964652435.1. Lineage (GTDB taxonomy): Bacteria > Myxococcota > XYA12-FULL-58-9 > XYA12-FULL-58-9 > JABJBS01 > JABJBS01. Next base: position 3,312 of record CAZZDT010000095.1, on the reverse strand, counting down.
CAAATCCAGCTGTCGTTCGTGTTTCTAGGTCAACAATGGGCTGATAGAAGCAAACGAATTCGCCACGGTCGATTCCGTTTTTAAGGTCTGCTTCCAGACGAATAGCCTCAATGGCCGCTTCGGCTGGTTTGCTCATTGCGGATTCAAGCTGTACGCCGCTTTGGTTCAAGTCGGGTTGCATAGCCGGGGCAATGACCTTACCGGGTTGGTTGTTTCGTTCGAGGTTTGCGCGATAGCGGGTCAGAATCACCTTGAGGAGAAGATTGACCACCGAATCACCCTGGTTAAGGTGTTCGTTGATTTGGGCACGCGAGATTGAAACAAGATTGGTTTTTTCCAGTGCAACCACAGTTGCTGTTCTTGGCTGGTCATCGATGACCGCCATTTCTCCGAAGAGTCCGCCTTCACCGATTCTTGATAAAACAGTCCGTTGACCATTTTGAATAACGGAGATCTCAACTGCACCGCTTTCAACGATGTACGCCGAATCACCTGCGTCGCCCTCGCGAAATATAACGTCGCCGGTTTCGTGGGTGCTTGAATAAATATGCGAGCCGGTATCTGCCATAGGTATAGTACAATTCCCCTGTAGCCAGTCTCGGGACCAACTTGTTTGCTAAACCTTATCGCTCAACTCAGTCTATTGAAAGTTTGACCAAAACTTTTTTTAAGAGCGGGTACTTAGCGCTTTTTCTTCTTTTTCTTTTTCTTGGCCTTTTTGGAGGCGGGGGCGGCTGTTTTGGGCTCTTCTCGAACCGGAAGGTCAGCCAGTGGACGACGGTAGGCTCTGACGATCCAATACACGCCTAAGATGGCCATGGGGATGGACAGGTTTTGTCCCATGGTTGTTCCGGTTTGAAGAATCCCCAGGTGAGCATCGGGCTCTCTGAAGAATTCAACGATAAATCGGGATAAAGCATAGCCGACCATGAACACGCCTGACATACGGCCATGGCGTCGCAGCCCCGCTGGCGTAAAGCGCATGAGGTTTAGGACCGCAAAAAGAAGGACGCCTTCAAGCAATCCTTCGTAGAGTTGGCTCGGGTGCCGCGGAAGAGGGCCGCCTTTTGGGAAGACAAATGCCCAGGACACATCAGTGACCCGGCCGTAGAGCTCGCCATTGATAAAGTTGGCGACCCGTCCAAGAAAGAGACCAATGCAGCAGATACTGGCAACCATATCGGCGAGGGCCAAGAATGGTACTTTCACATGTCTGGCGTAGAGGTAGATGACCAAGATGGAACCAATGACTCCACCATGAAAAGACATTCCGCCTTTCCAAACGGCCAATATTTCTAAGGGGTTAAATAGGTAGTAGCCTGGCTTGTAAAAGAGACAATATCCAACCCGTCCCCCCAAGATTACTCCCATACAGGCCCATGAGAGAAAGTCCCAGGCCTGTTCGGGGGTGATAACTGAGTCGTCGCGTTTGGCGATTTTCGAAAGCAGTCCCATGCCTCCCACCAAGCCCACAATATAGGCCAGCGAGTACCATCGGATGGCCAAAGGTCCTAGTTTGACAGCGATGGGATCAATATCCGGATAGGGTAGCGCTCCGGGAATCAAGTGAATCAACTGTTCCATGCTCTCTCCAAGGCAACATTGTCTGTACATGTGCCGGTCAGGTGGGCATTGCACGCTTCATAGCGGCTTTAGAGTGTCTCTGTGACCCAACCCTTGATTACCCCGGGGCAGGTATAGGTTGAAGCATTGAATTGCAAGAGAACTAGCCTAAATAGCTGGAATCACTGATTTTGGCGGGAAGATTGGAATCAGGGTACCCAGGGGGGCAATTGATCTCGAACTGAAGGGGAAGTCACGGGAACTGAGGTCAGAGCTATTGACAAGACAAACCTCAAACTATATCCAGCCGATTCTTAAAAACCGAGCAGCCACCTAACTTTACGGGCTGCAAGGCACAGAGGAGAGCTACAATGAAAGTAGTAAGTTCGATTGGCAGCCTGAAAAACCGCAGCAAAGACTGCAAAGTTGTTAAGCGTCGTGGCCGTATCTACGTGATTTGTAAGAGCAATCCACGTTTGAAGGTTCGCCAGGGCGGCGCCAAGATGAAGAAGTAATCGATTCTTTAATCGATTTCTTTCCTTCCATCTCGCCGAAGCTTTTCCTGACAAGTCGCTGAAAATACCCAGCAGGTTCTACTGCTAGGGTATTGCTGCGACTTTTTTACTTTCCCAATGATCTCCTTCCCGTCATCTCCGTTGATTTCTGTCCTGTGATCCCTCTGATCGCGTGGCCCGAGCAGTATATGCTTAGGCTTCGTGAACCGGTCCTTGGATAACTGCGAATTGGGAATCTCATGAAGACAAATATCTCTATCCTGCTCTCTGTGTTTGCTTTGGCCGCGTGCGGCGGCGATGGCCCTGAGCCTGGTGCCAAAAATGTCTGTGGCAATGGTGTGATTGAAACCGGGGAGTTGTGCGACGGCGACAATTTTCCTTCGGGAAGTTCATCCTGTGAGGAGATGGGATTTGCCGGTGGGGAATTAAGTTGCAACGCGAGCTGCACGGTTGTGGATACAACCAATTGTCTTGCCGATTCATCGGACCCTTCCGATGCTTCCGACCCAACCGATGTAAGTGATCCGGCAACGACCTCAGACCCCACTGAGCCCGAACCCGAGTGTGGCAATGGCGTGATGGAGACGGGCGAAACATGTGATGGATCGGATTTAGGTGGTTCGAGCTGTGAGACCTTGGGATTTGAAGCGGGCACTTTGGTTTGTTTGGCCGACTGCAGTGGTTTCGATACGGCTGCTTGCACGAACGATGTTTCTGAGTGTGGTGATGGAGTCATTGACGAGGGAGAGCTTTGTGATGGTGAAGCCCTAGGTGGCGTGACGTGCGAGACCGTTGGTTATGCAGGCGGAACACTTGGATGTCAGGATGATTGCTCAGGGTATGTGCTGGATGCCTGTGTGGCCGAAAGTCTCTGTGGCAATGGGATCATTGACGATGGTGAAGTTTGTGACGGCGATATCTTGGCGGCTCAAAGTTGTGCCAGCCTCGGATATGTTTCCGGCACGCTTGCGTGCGGTGAAGATTGTACGGCCTTTGACGAAGCTGAATGTTGGACCGATCCACCACCGGTGGAAGAGATTTGTGGGGATGGTGAAATCGTTGGTTACGAAGCATGTGATGGGGATGACCTTGGCACCAATGAGGATGGTACACCCCTTAGTTGTAGCAACTTCTTTGGCCAGAACCTTGGAACGGGTGCGTTGGCATGTACCGATACCTGCACATTAGACGTCGCCGCTTGCGGCGGGGACGTGTGCGAGACCTTTGGTCTCTA
>CAZZDT010000094.1:0-8732 GCA_964652435.1 uncultured Bdellovibrionales bacterium | reverse complement strand
CACCCGCAGGCAGTCCGCCGCTGCGCCGAGGTGAGCCGGCCACGGTGCTTACAATGCCGCCGGCCGCATCGCGCTCTAAGAGGCGAAGGGTGCCCGGCATGCCGTCCACCACCAGCCATGTGTTTGCATCGAGTGCGATGGCCCTCGAGGGTTCGCCCCAGGTTGCTAACTCAATTGCACCATCTTCAGGTTCGTTTACTTCAGCTCCGCCGCTTAAGGTACTCACGGTACCGGTGGCGAAATCGTTCCAGCGAATAGAGCCGGGCGAAATATCCAGGATCAGCATGCCGTCGGTGCCGGGCACCATGGCCACCGGTGCGCTGAGCTGTGCTTCAAGTGCGGGGCCATCCGATGTTCCGGGCTCGCCGGTTCCTACCTGCACCGTGACTGTACCGTCGGCCGCAATGCGGCTGACGCGTGCACCTTCAATCTCTGCAACGAAGAGTTCACCGCCGTTGCCCCAGGCAAGGCCCCAAGGTTTGTTAAAACCCAGCGCGCGGATACGGGGCGGCGAGAGCTCAGCGTTGGCGTCGATATCCACTTCGAAGACTGTGCCTGAACCGTAGTCGGCAATAGCGAGTCGGCGGCCGTTTAAGAGTGCCAGTCCCACCGGAATTTCAAGCCCAGGTACGGCAACGGTATCCACGACTGCGGGTTCACCCGGAGTAAACCGAACGCGCCGAAGCGAACTGTTGCCTCCGTCGGCGATGATGGCCCAGGAGCCATCTTGGGCCGCCACAAGGTCAGTGATTTGTGCAAAGCGCACGTCAGTACCCGTGCCGTCGATGTTGCCGCGCGGTTGCTCGGGACCCGCTATCAGACGGTCGGTGAGCGCGTCGAGCAAGAGGCCTCTTATGCTTTCACGTTCAAGCTCGGCGTAAATCATTTCATTGCCAATCACGAGCGGTGAAGCAAACGTTCCTCCGAATCCATTGGAGAACTCAGCCGATACGCCAGAGTCGAGTGGCGTGCGGGTGATTGTGTCGCTAAACCCCATAGACAAAGCAGCGCCTTCATGAATGACAATTCCCTGAGGCGCCTCGGCTGAGCCAAGCTCTAGAATATCGCCGGTTGTGAAGTCGAGTCCGCGCAGCCGGTTGGCGAATGTATCGGCAACCCACACTCGGGTTGGGTTTGTTTCGGAAGGGTCGAAGGCGAGACCACCCGGACCACTCCAGCCTGATGCTGGACCGCTTATGGTGCGGACTTCGTAGGTTTGGAGATCCACGGCACGGATTGCATCGTTTGAGCGGTCGGAAAAAATTGCTGTGCCCCCGTCGGGTGTCACTGCAATGGCGTGGATAAGGTAGCCAAAGCGCGCGCGCACCGCTGAGCCATCTTCGTAACCGTGCGCGCCAGAGCCTCCCGCAACCGTAGTTACTTGGTTGGCTACAAGATCGATGTACCGAAGCGCGCCATCATCGGCAACGATAAGGCCTTTGCCGTCCGGGAGGCATCCAATACCGCGGGGGCTGGTGAAACGTGCTTGGGCGAGGGGACCGTCGACCACACCCAACTCGTCGGCGCTTCCCGTCAGTGTGGTTATCTCTAAGGTCTGCAGATCGAGGAGCCGAATGGTACCAGCAAATGTGTCGCTTAATGCGATTCGCGCGGGAGTAAGTGTACACAAGGCGGTAACACCCTGAAAGCGTGCCATGGGGCCGATGCCGTCGCTCGCGCCGCGCTCACTGTCTCCAAGTATAACCTCGACCATGGGCTCGATGACAGCTTCGTTGTTCGCACCGGAGGTGGACTCGCTCTCGCCGCAGCCAACCGTGAGCCCGAAGGCCAGTGCAGTGACAAGACAGAGCGCTAAGTTCGAGAAATTTTTCCGCACACTGGCTCCAAGACGAGCGTTGATGGATTTCTTTAGGTTTGGCATCGACAGTCCTCACGACGAGAGAAGGTCTCGACCCGTTGGGCGTTGTACTGAGATGCATTCCGGCGCACCTCTTCGGTGGCCGTTATTTCCATAGATGCAAGCCGTTTGCAAATGCTATCAGGCTGTTGCAGTGCGGTTTTTAGCCCTTTAGGGCTGGGCTTTATCCATCTGATTCGTTTTTAGGTTTAGATGATATCGTTCTGATATGTTGTGCTGAATGGACTTGGGAGGCAGCAAACCATGACGCCAAGGATAAAGAAGAGATGAGGCTCACAGGAGCCAATACCATGCTCAGGGTGGCCTTTGTCTCCTTAGGCCTTGTCATCCTTGGTATCCAACCAGCCATGGCCAGACGCTCATTGGCCACCGCACAGAGTTTATAACTGGTATCGGCTTTACGCATCTCTGGGGTGATAAAGACACAACAGACAACGTCTGCTCACCATCATGGTTCCCACGCAAATCCCATGGCAGGGACAAGAGGTGCATGTTAGAATGGAGCAAGGTTAAGATGTTCCAGACCTCCAGGAGAGCAGCGATGCATAGGCAACCAACCCGAAGTATTCATTTGGTAGATAGACTTGTAAAACTTGCAGTGGCTCTTTTGTATATTCTTGTGATGGGTTGCCAGGGCCAAGAAGAGTCCACAGTGCAACCAACTGATTCTGAGCCAGCCGATGAAGTGGTGGATGAACCGGTTGAAGAGCCTTGCCAAGATCCTCATGAACCCGCCAGTGCCGATGACAATGAAGTACCGCTCGGATTTGAAATCATTGAAGTGCAATCAGAGGATGCATCCCTTGCTTGGGTCAGTCCATTCATCACGTTCAGTGAATTCGAATCCATAGAGTTACCAGACAATTGGTTGAAGAATCAGCCTCGCGAGTCGCCGGTGTGCGGCGCAGACCGCAGCAGTTTTTTGAAATCTCCGGATGCCGAGGAAGATGAGATTGTTTTTGGCGAGCATTTTGGTTTCAGATGGTTTCACGCAGCAACGGTGAAAGAACAAAATGTTCCTCTAGATGAGGCTGGGCTTCTTCGTGGGTTCGTGGTGAAAAAATTCCATGAGCTCAATTACGATGTGGGCAGCTGCATGATTTTGCTGGTGGCACCCGACGGGGAGGTTTACTTCCGCATGGGAAGAGACGCCACGCGAACTTGCAACACACCAACACTGCCCAGTGGCTGGCAGCTGGTGGATTACACGGTGGAAGAGCCTCTGACCATCCAGCTTTTTGGTGACAGTACGGTGATTCGAACCGACAATCAGGACTCATTCCAAGGCCCGGTTCCTCAGCTTAAGGGCAGGTTCAGCGAATGATGCCGAGAAAATGAAGGAGTGACACCCATGCGTGTACAATTTCTTGTTCTGACGCTCACCTTGCTGGTGGGGGCAACGGGTTGTAAAAGTTGGGTGAACGAAGATGTTTGGGGCGGTGGCTTTTGGTCGGAGGATGATCAAGCTCTGGCCATCACTCGGGTGCTTTACGAACGTGAAAACAAAATGTTCAGTGCCAACACTCGAAACTGGCGATTTAAAGTTCATACGGCACCTGCCTCCAATGTGAGTGATCCCACCCAACGTGGTCCAGAGATGCAGGGAACAATTCAAGATGCATATTATATGCGAGGTCTCGACTATGTCTTGACGGTTGCCCGTCTTAAGAATGATTCCGTAGACAGCATTCGCATTGACCAATTTTTATCGGATGGAACCGTTCGGCAATTACGCAGTGTGCCGGCAAATGGTAGCAGCCTCAATTGCTCCGGAGAATCCTGGCGACAAGAGGTCACATCTCCGGTGCAAATGATTCCGAGCCCGGATGGCTCAGCATTGGTTTATATTGAATTGACCTTAGACTGTAACGGCATGAATGCGCTGGTGGAATGGGTTGATCCGGTTGATGGGTCCACCCAATCCAGTGAGACCATTTCTTTAGAGACCAATATGTACAATGGTTCTATGGGCAACGGGCAAAGACTCTTCAGCCTCTTTCCGCAGTTTGCTTGGAATGAGTCCGGCGCATTTATGCTTGGGTTTGACGAAATGCAGGGCGATGCAGTCACTGGTAATATTGTGGGCTGGGTCATCGACACCAATGGGTCACGCACAGAGTTACCCAATCTGGATTACAGCTGCTTTACCCCAAGTACCACCAGCTCCAATTACAGTGCTCAGGGCCAATTCCTCAACTCGGATATGCAAGCGGATACCTTATGGATAGAGTCGCCGGGAACCGTCAGCGACGTGTTTGGTTGCCAATAATCCGTGTGGCACACCTTTTGTGCTGCTTTGGGTTAAGGATACCGCACACAATCCCAAGCTGAGCCTTCCACGGTACCGGTGAGTTTTTGCTTTGTGCCACAGCAAACTTGAACGGAGACCCTGAACTGAATGTTTGGTCAATGACCAGCTGAGGGGAAATTGTTCATCAGAGCAACGATTGCCGCTACGAGTGAATCAATAATCTCCGGCTCTGCGTCTTGGTTGTACAACGGCATATCCCTGAGTGGGTTCAGCGGTATACTCGTTGGGTTGTCTTTGAATGACTGCCGGTGGTACCACGATAGGCTTTTGGCTTGGTTTTGCCACGCCAGTAATTCGGCTCATGATATCAAAGGCGTATTGAACTCTTTGATCATGTTCAATTTCAACGCCCGCTTTCTTGAGGTCTTCGACCACAGAGAGCAAATCGTACGTGACTTTAAAAAGATCCGTTAGGAAACAAAGCGGAACCGCTCTGTTTCTATTAATATTTCTAATCATTTTTTATCCCCGTCTCCCACCAAGCAACTTGAAACGTCCGAGTCGCTCATGTTCAACACGGCGCGTTTACTTCCCATGTCTCTTTTTGACAATCCCGAAAACACGAAAATGCCTGACTTTGAAATAAGGATAACCCTGATACCCACGAAAGGATCTTTTTATTGGGTGAAGATACTGTGCTCAACAAAGTTGCAAAGCAATCATCCGATTCGGGTTTGGCGAAGCGGTGAATATATATTACCAAAATTGGTCGGCCGCTCTGTAGCTCTCAATTCTTTCGCTTACTGATTTCGACTAAAAAAAACTTTAAGCTACTCTTGAGTCTAAACGATACAAAGCCAGTAAAACCGGTATAAGTGCACGAGGACCAGTTTTCTTCATATTGGTATTCAGTTCGGTACCAGCGTGATTGAAAGATTTAAATCGTTGAATTCGGTCTCCATTCAATCGGCTTGCACTTAGAGTACACCCACCAATCGGTCTTGGTTGATCTTGGTCTTCAGTGTTCTCGGGTCCACTCCAAGTTTGCGAGCTGCATGCTCATAGCTTCCGGTTTCGGCGTAGACCGTGGTGCAGTACCACTCGATGAGCTCGTTGAGCTTGAGCGAGCGTTTGCCCACAGCACTTTCTAATTTTGCGCTGCTCGTGGTGTGCCGAGAAGTGGCAGGTCGGTATTCGTTGCGTATTACAATGTTGCGAACACACTGCTCCAGTTCTCGGATATTACCGGGCCATGGATAGTTGGCGGGCAGCTCTTTGCGAATCCAGTTGTGTACATCACTGGCTAAAGACTCGGCCATGCTTTCACCTACTACCCGCTTGGCAATGAACTGCAGCATGTGTTCGAGTTCGTCTGTATCTCCAGCAATCTGCTCATACAAAGAAGGCGTGACAATTTTGTCCGCGCATAGCCGGTAGTAGAGATCTTCTCTAAAGGCTCCTGTTTCCATTTGTTTGGTGAGGTCTGCATTGGTAGCGGCAACAATCTTTCCATCGAAAGGTCTCATTTTGGTATCGCCGAGTCTTTGAAAAGAGCGGGTCTGTAGCACTCGCAAAAGTTTCACCTGAATCTCGGCGGATACATCACCAATTTCATCCAAGAAGACCGTTCCAAGTGGACCGGATGCTTCAAAGAATCCGATGCGGTCTGCGTTGGCGCCGGTATACGACCCGCGCATATGTCCAAAGAGTTCAGACTCAATCACTGAGTTGGCCAGTGCCGATAAGCTTAAGGGATAAAAGCTTTGCCTAAAGTCTTCCTCAAAGCAGCTGCGCTTCGGGTCGAAGGGAATGTAGCGAGAATAGGCAATGGCACGGGCCACCAATTCTTTACCGGTGCCCGAAGGTCCACAGATAAGCGTTCCAAAGTTTGCCATCTGGTCGTAGAGCCGTAGGCTGTAGCGCCGCGTATCATGCGTTACAATAGACTGCCACACCGATGCCCGCAAATGGCTCATGGCCGCAGAGCGGCCTACAAACGAGTTGATGATAAAATGAAAGGCTCGTTTTAGCTGAAACCCAAGGGCCAGCATGTGGGGGAGCCGATTGAGTTCTTCAAAGCGATGGGAACCCACGTGGTAAAAGTAGCGGGCCTCGGCGCAGAACTCCGAGTAGAACGGCGCTTCCACGGCGGGTTCACCCGTTTCAAGAGAACGCTCCAGGAGTTCTCGCAGGTAATCGTCGTAGCGATGATAGAGCGTGTAAACAACACAGTCTCGATAAAGTAGGGAGTCTTCCTCACTTAGCGCAGAGCAGGAAGCAACCTTTTCACGCATGCCGCTTAGAAGCTCCTGGGCCTGCGTTTGGAGCAGGGCGATGTTTTGCCTGCCACCAGAGCTTTGGCTGGTCCAGCTCCAGGTTGTTTCTCGTTCCACACTGCGGGAACCCAAAATAGACTTCTCAATCTCCACCCGTTCGGGCTGGAACGGATTCGAGTGACTGAGGTCAATCAAAGATGTCGCGAGCTTTATCTCGCGTTCGGTAAATATAGACACAGGCGTACCCTCCTGAGGCTCAAAACCTAGTCAGGCAATTCTCGATTCGCCAAGTGTTTTCTGCTTTGGCCCTCGGTTATTTTTGCTTTTATAAGACTTGAAAGAACGGCGCGGGCTTACCGGTACGACTGGAGTAGACCACTTTCTTAAAATGGTATTTAAAAAAAATGCCACTCAAGCCGTTGCCAAGAAAGCTTTAGAAACCTTGTGTTTGGGTCACGGATAAAAAGTAGGCGTTCCCGGACCCACAGGTAAGCCAAGAGCAAACACCCACACATAAAATAGAATCACCCAACCCACTAGGTAAGTGATGGAGTAGGGAATCATCATGGATATGAGGGTACCGATGCCAAGGTTCTTATTGTAGCGCATGGCAAATGCCAAAATGAGACCGAAATAACTCATCATAGGCGTAATGATATTGGTGGTGGAATCGCCAATTCTGTATGCCGCTTGAATCACCTCGGGGCTGTAGCCCACGGGCAGGAGCATGGGAACAAAGATAGGGGCGGTCACCGCCCACTGCGCCGACGCGCTGCCCAGCATCAGGTTCACAAAGCAGCACATCAAAATAAAGGGGATGAAGACCAGTGGGCCGGTTAGGCCCCAGGCTTGGAGCTGATCTGCCCCCACAATGGCGGTGATGGTGCCGAGATTGGTCCATTTAAAGAAGGCTACAAATTGCGCGGCAAAGAACACCAGCACCATGTAGAGACCCATGGAACTCATGGCGTTTGACATACCGTCAATCACATCGCGGTCGGTGCGCATCGAGCCGGTGACTCGGCCGTAAACAATGGAAGGCACAATGAAGAATACAAAGATGAGTGCCACCACACTTTTCAGCAAGGGGCGTAAATCCTGCACCAGAGTTTCATTTTGGGCGGGGTCACGAAACCAGCCATTTTCTGGCAAGGCCAAGGCCGCAAGCACCGCAAGCATCCCTAAGAGGGTTAAGCCAGCCAGTTTTAAGCCCCGCTTTTCGTCGGCACTTAAGGCGCCCATATCTTTGGCGGCATCTTCTACGCCTTCTTCTGCTTGGGATGGGTCGTAGGGGCCAAGCTTGGGTTCAACAATGTAGTTGGTGACCAGGGTGCCCACGATGGTGATTAAAAACGTGCTCACGAACATAAAGTAGTAGTTGGCTGTGGGAAGCACTTCGTTGGCACCGCCCAAGGCGTACGAGGCATCGATGATTTGAGCAGCCTCGGTGGTAATGCCCGAAAGAAGTGGGTCTACGGTGCCAATGAGGATGTTGGCCGAGTATCCACCGGACACACCAGCAAAAGCAGCGGCAAGGCCTACTAAGGGGTTGCGGCCCACAGAATGAAACACCACGGCGGCCAGGGGAACAAGAACCACATAGCCCATCTCAGAGGCGGTGTTGGATACCACGGCGGCAAAGACAACCACTGCAGTGAGTAAGTTACGAGGAGCGCCCAAAACCATGGCGCGAATGGCGGCGCCCAAGAGGCCAGCCCGCTCGGCTACACCTACCCCCAGCAATGCCACCAGCACAGTGCCCAGCGGAGCAAAGGAGGTGAAGTTGGTAACCAGCCCCATGCCAATTCGGCGAAGCCCCTCGGGCGTCAGCAGACTCACTGCCCGAATCATCCCGTCAGCGGAGCGTCCTTTGGTGCCCTCTGGGCGTGGGTCGGCCACTGCCCACTCAAAGTAGCCAGCAATGCCGGATACCACCAAGACCACCAGGCAAATCAAGGCAAAGAGGGTGACGGGGTGGGGCAATAGGTTACCCAGCCATTCCACGCCATCAAGAAATCGGGCAAAGGTGCCCCGTTTTTGGGGTTTGGTTTCGCTTGTCATGGGCGGGCCCTATCAAAAACGAATCCAGGAGGTAATAGGGGAGTTGGATTTTGTTTTGGGAGTTGGTGAAAACCAGTGACTCATTGCGCTTTGCGTGTATGTTTGAAGAGACGTTTGAGGGATCTCGTAGTTTTCATGGGATTGTTATAGCAATGCGGTGTTACTGCGTATTTTGATGAGGAAAACCGCAATGAAACGTATTTTGATAACCGGCGCTAACCGCGGCATTGGCTTGGCACTGGTGGATAAAATTTTAGAATCCTCC
>CAZZDT010000093.1:0-8737 GCA_964652435.1 uncultured Bdellovibrionales bacterium | reverse complement strand
TAGCTGGAGCACGTGCGTCGGTGGCTTCTAGAAGAACCGGACCGAAAAAGTATCCAGTTTCTCCCTCAACACCAACCAGCTCACCACGGCTGCCGTCGCCGTAGACTGGCTTTGCAACTTCCTTGAGTCGTTCAAGTCCGGCACAGGCGTCTTTGACCTGGCGGGCGGTTGCCAAAGGTCCAACCTTCACACCTTTCTCAGCTGGGTTGCCCACGGGCGCCTCTGAGAGTTCTCGGCTAAGATCTTCTTTAACGGCGTCCATCATGTCTTCTGGAACCAAGATACGACGAATGGCGGTGCACTTTTGGCCCGCTTTTTGGGTCATGTCCTTACTGACTTCACGAAGGAATAAGTCATAGGTCTCGTCTTCTGTTTCGAGATCTGGACCGAGTACCGCGGCGTTCAAGCTATCGGCTTCAACATTGACCCGAACATTGTGTTTGAGAATATTTTCGCGGCTTCGAATCATCAGGCCGGTATCCGACGAACCGGTGAAGGCAATGACGTCTTGCCAATCAACATGGTCGAGCATGTCGCCGGGGTTCCCGCCGATGAATGTGAAACTGCCTTTGGGTAGCAATCCTGATTCGATAGCGATTTCTGCAATGCGATAAGCCACCAACGCGGTGCTGGTTGCTGGCTTCGTTACAACAGGCATACCGGCTAAGAGAGCGCAGGCTGCTTTTTCCATCATGCCCCAGGCAGGAAAGTTAAAAGCGTTGATATGAATCGCTGCACCTCGAAGCGGTGTATAGAGGTGTTGTCCTACCCAGCGGGGATTGCGGGTCAACTGGATGCTGTCGCCGTCCGTTAGAACTTTTTCAGCGCCCAGTTTTTGGCCGAGTTTTCCATAATAGGACAAGGTTCCTGTCGCGCCATCGATGTCAAATTTGGCATCAGAGCGGGTATTGCCGCCATTTTGGATGGCGAGGTCGATCAGTTCTTCACGGTATTCGTGAATGGCTTTGGCAACCTTAACGAGCATCTCTCCACGCTCAGCAAATGTCATGGCGCGTAGGGCTGGGCCACCTTCGTCACGGGCGAAGGCCAATGCCTTGGAGAAGTCGATACCTTCGGTGGAGGTTTCTGCAACAATCGCTTCTGTGGTGGGGTTATAGAGAGGGGACTTTTCACCGGTTCCCGTTACCCAGGCTCCGCAAACATAACTTCTAAGACAGGTTGTCATCGCTGCTTCCTCAAATAGCTTATGGGTTGCATGAAGAGGCCCCCATCGGGGCTTTCCAGGAGGTCCTTACGCGCTTTGGCTGGGCTTGTAAACCGAAGGTGATGACGCATGGCGTCGGGCAATGGCAACATTGCCCCACGTAAGAATAGTTGAACTGCAGATTGCTGGATTACGTTCGGTTGTAATCGAATTCCGCAGATTCAGGGCTTCCGTAGAGGGTAAGGGCACCTTGAGGGCCTACCGCATTCGGTCGTTGGAAGATCCAGTTTTGCCAAGCGCTGAGTCGGCCAAAGATTTTGGTCTCAAGCGTTTCAGGCCCCGCAAATCGAAGCGATGCTTCCATGCCCGTTAAGGCATCTGGAGAAAGTCCGGCGCGCTCTTCAAGGGCCAAGCGGATTTCATCTTCCCAGTCGAGTTCATCATAGGCCAAGGTGATCAAGCCGCCGTCTTCAGCGTCCATACCACTCATAGGCTCACGGTTGTCCTTCACTTCTTCGAAAAGCTCTGGCTCGCCCAAGAGGCGGGTTTGCAAACGGCTTAAGCCGTTGCCCATGGGAAACATGCCCATGTTCAGATCGCTCATTTGAATGTTTACGCCATCCTCGTCGAGCATGTATGTGCGGTCTGAAGCCAGAGCGAACTCGAGAAAGCTTCCAGAAAAGCATGAGCCTTCCTCAATCAGAGAGAAAAAGCTTTTCGCCGTGAGGTCCATACGCTTGAGGACACGCTTCATCAGAAGCAGTGTTTCTTTTACGTACCATTTGTCTTGATTGGCCAGGAGTTGTGCGTCCAGTTCGAGAACTTTTGCTGCGTCGCCTTTGGTCTTTACGATGACCAAGCCAATGTTGGGATGGTTAAAGCGAAGTCTTACCAGTGCGTCATCCAGCTCTCGGTACATACGGATAGGGTACCAGCTGCTTTCTACAGAAGCATCGCCTTCGGGCAGTGCAGGAACGTCTTGAGGGCCTGCAATCTCGAGGGTTGCTGAACGTGCGTCATCATCGATGGTCAGGTTGACGTGCTTATAAGCAATGCCTTCATCGGTGATGTTTGGCTCAAGCGCATCCAATTCAATGCCCGTGCGACCTTTGTGTCCTTCACCAGCAATCTCCTGAGCGCGTTTGGTAACAGTTTCAGCAAAGCGACTCATGGGTACGACGTCATCGACAAATCCCCATTTTTTAGCGCGCTTGCCTTTCATACCTTCGGCCAGTGTGCAGAAAACATCTGCGCGGTCTCGTCGAATCTTACGCTTGTCGACCACGCGGGTCAGTCCACCGGTTCCAGGAAGAACGCCTAGGTAAGGAACTTCCGGCAGAGAAACAGCTGAGCGGCGGTCATCCACCAAAATGATTTCTTCACAGGCCAGTGCCAATTCGTAGCCACCGCCAGAGCAGGTTCCATTGAGGGCTGCGAGATAGTGTTGGTCACTGAATTCTGCCGCGTCTTCCATGGAGAGACGTGTTTCGTTGGTGTATTTGCAGAAGTTCACCTTGAAGGCGTGAGTAGAAGCGCCCAGCATGAAAATATTTGCACCGGACGAGAAAATACCTTCTTGGTCACTTTGAACAACGACGCATTTTACTTCTGGATGCTCAAAGCGAAGGCGCTGGATAGCGTCAGCCAATTCGATGTCGACACTTAAGTCGTAGGAGTTAAGCTTGAGAACATAGCCGGGCTTCATGCCCTCATTCTCTTTGATGTCGATGCCTAAAGTGGCAACAGGACCGTCAACCCGCAGATTGAGGTGCTTGTAACGACTTGGATGCGTTTCAAATTGGATCGGTTCAGGCTTGGTTTGGCTTACGTCAGCGCACATGGTCGACTCCCTTCGAGTGGAGCCGGTTTTAAGGGGCCTTGGCCCAATGATCAAGACCTAGAGCGTTATTCTCTAAGTCCTTGATATTACCAGCGATAAAAGCCTTCGCCGCTCTTTTTACCAAGCTTTCCAGCTCTGACCATCTTGCGAAGAAGCGGCGGTGGCCGAAATTGCTCGCCCAGTTCCTTGTGAAGATACTCCGCAATGGCCAATCGAACGTCCAATCCAACAAGATCTGTGAGCTTTAATGGGCCCATCGGATGCCGATAACCAAGTTCCATCGCGCGGTCGATATCTTGCGGCGTTCCGACGCCTTCTTGCACCATGCGCATTGCTTCAATGCCGAGGATCAAACCCAGGCGGCTGGTGGCAAATCCGGGGCTGTCGTTGATCACAACCAGCTCCCGTCCGAATTGCTCGCCCATGGCTTTTGCCTTGGTGAGAGTCGCGTCACTGGTTTGTTCGGCTTTGATGAGTTCGAGCAACTTTAGGATGTGGGGTGGGTTAAAAAAATGCGTCCCGATGAAGCGATCCGAATGGGTACAGGTTGCAGCGAGTTCGGTGATGCTTAGGCTGGATGTGTTGGATCCAATCAAAGCATCGGCTGAGACATAAGTGCAGACTTCTTCAAAGATCTTACGTTTTAAATCCATACGCTCGGGAGCAGCTTCCACAACCAGGTCGGCGCCTTTGCAGCCGCTCAGTTCTGTGCTGGTTGTAAGTCGGCTCAAGGTTTCATCGCGTTGGGCTTGCGTAACTTTTCCCTTTTCGATTCCCTTATTGAGGTTCTTTTCAATGGCTTGCCGTCCGCGGTCCACGGCTTCTTGATTGATATCGATAAGCGTTACGGCGGCGCCGCTTTGGGCGGCAACTTGGGCGATCCCGTGGCCCATGGTGCCCGCGCCAATGATGGCGGCTTTTTGAATCACAAGAGCTGAGTCGGTCATGATGGTGTCCTATTTCTTCGATTGACGACGTTCGAGAAACTTACCCATGCGGGCATGTTTTTCTTCGTCCTCGAAAAGAAGAGCTTGGGCTGTTGATTCGTAGGCCATGCACGATTCTGGGCTGGCCTCTAAGCTGTTGTTTAGACTTAGCTTGGCAAATCTAAGTGCCATAGCGCTGTTTCGTGAAATCTCTTGAGCAAGCTCTGATGCTGTATCGAGCAGTTCTTCAGAAGAAACCACTCGATTGAGGAGCCCAATTTCCAGGGCTCTTTCTGCATCGATGATGCGCCCGGTGTAGATAAGCTCTCTGGCCATGCCTTGGCCTACAAGTCTGGGCAATCGGTAGGTGGCGCCGGCCCCTGGAATGATTCCCAGTGAAACCTCTGGTTGCCCCAACTTCGAAGTTGTACTGGCAATGCGAATATCGCATGCCATCGCCAGTTCACATCCACCGCCCAAGGCATAGCCATCGATTGCCGCAATGGTTGGCCATTGGAATTGTTCAATCTCTCTAAAGAGGGCGCTGTTGATACGACGAAGCGCATCGAATTTCCCGCGCTCTTTAAGCTGCGCGATATCCGCGCCACTGATAAATGCTTTACCGCCAGCTCCAGTGAACACCAAAGCACGAACGTCATCTCTGAGGCTCAGATCTATGAGCAGTTTGCGAACATCTTCAACCATTGTGATGTCGAGGGCGTTGCGGACTTCAGGTCTGTTGAAGGTGCATAGAACAACACCTTCAGCCATATCGGTTACCAGCAAGGTTTCGTAAGTTGTTTCGGTCATGTCGGTCCTACTGATGGCTGCGCTTGAGCTCTTCGTAAGCTGCGTTAATTTCTTTGGTACGGGCTTCGGCAACATCTTTGAGCTCAGGGCCCATATCTGCGACGCGGTCTGGATGGTATTTCTGAATCAAGGCCTGATAGGCTTTCTTGATTTCTTTCAGGGTAGCATCCGGTGAAATTCCCAAGGTTTCATATGCCTTGGATGAAGCTTTCTTTTTGGATGACTGGACGCCTTTTTCTGCATCCTTTTTGCGCAGCTGTTCCTTTAGATCCCGGTAGATCCAAATAATGACATAGCCAAGCGCTGCCATGGCGAGAAAGTTCACAAGTTTCATCTTGGCCCTACAACTCACAAGATTAGGCGTTTCGTCAAGTTTCCTCACCACCTGATTTGGCTTCGGACCTACAAAACGGGGGAATCTGGCATTATTTCCCCCTCGGAACCCACTTGAAACTCGGTTTTCTTGCTCCGCCTGCCCGGTTTCGATATCGATTAAATATGCGAGCAGCTTCCGATAGTTACGTGAAAACAACGCAGTGTTTATCGTGGACCCAGAGATGGGTCGCGGGGACGATTTTTCTGATCGTTTTTGGGCTTTGTGCCAGCGCCAGCGCTGCGCCTCGAATGGCCTTGGTGGTCCGCGGAGCGGGGGCAGGCAGTGATAAGGCTGCAGCTTTTGTTGGGCATTACTTCAAGGCCGAACTCGAAAATGATGCTCGTTATGATTTGGTGAATTTCGATGTCGTTTTAGGAAATCCTGCCTTTGAGCGGGCTGACCAATCTTTCGCGGCGGCGCGGGTATCAGTTTCTCAAGGCCGGGCTGCCTATGACGAATTTGAATTGGACGCGGCCAAAGAGCATTTGCGAAGCGCTCTTAATAAGTTTCAGCGGCATACGGCCCACTTGGAAAATTACGCGGAGATTGCCGAGATTTACATGCTTCTTGGTGCAATCTATAGCCTCGAAGGTTCGGAGAATAAGGCCAGACAAACCATGGCCGACGCTTGGTCGATCTATCCCCAGATTGAGCCAGATCCCCGTCTTTATAATCCCGGTATGCGTGAGCATTTTCAAAAGGCGGTTAAATACCGTCAGGGACAAAAACGCGGAGCACTTTCGATTTCATCCAATCCCAGTTACGCGCGGGTTTACGTCGACGGTGTCTTTCGGGGAGTGAGTCCGGCAGATATTGGCGATTTAACCCCAGGCCAACACCACATCCGATTGCTTAAAGATGGTTTTCGGGGTTGGGGACGTGTGGTTCGGGTCAAGCCGGGACGAACGGTGGAAGAGGTCGCCAGATTGCGTCCCACTGACCATTTTGATGACTTTGACAATTTGGCCAGTGCCGCAGTTGAGTCCATTGCTCTCGGAAATGCAGACGATTCATCTCAAGCGATTCCGGCCGCAGTCGAAGAGATCGGAACATTTCTCGATATCGATGTTCTGATGTTGGTGGACGTTCGTTTAGAAGGTGAGACCGTTAAAGTTTTTGCTACCCAGGTAAATTTGAATGCGCCGACTGCCCGTGAAGCATGGCGAGCCTCCGGGGAACAGATTTTTTCTTACAAGACGGATGCTAAAACCTATGAACGCGAAGTTGGAATTCTCATGAAGACGACCTTTAGCGAAATGGCTATGGCGGTTCCTGTTAAAGCGGCTGAGGGATCTGGTGACTCTTGGGCATTTGCGAACAGTTGCTTGGGTATGGCTTGCAGCACTTATAAGCAAGTGATGGTTTGGTCGAGCATCGGTGTGGGATTGGCAGCAGCAGGTGCCGGCGGGGCGATGTGGGCATTGGCCAAGCAAGACAACGACGCTTATCGCGCCGGGGCAGATGGTCCCTTTCAAAGCAGTGACGAGGCCAGCAGTTTAAGAGACTCCGGCAAAAGCAAAGCTTTGGTGGGTGATATCCTGGTTGGCGTTGGTGCCGCGGCAATGGTTACAGGAACTTTGCTGCATTTTCTTTGGTATCCAGGTGCAACGGCTGATGATGTGATGAGTCAAAGCGGCAGTGGATGGGGATTTCAGTGGGTACCGATGGTCGATGGCGGTGCCTTACAAATAAGTGGAGAGTTTTGATGAAGGCTCCATGGATTGTAACGTTAACATTTTTGTTGGTGGCCGGTTGCAGTGCCAGTCTGGATTGGGATCCTGAGGGTCTGCGATGCGACAATGAAAACCCGTGCACTGAAGGATACAGCTGTCGGGCGACGGAATGTGTTTCTGAGCACAGCTTGGCAAAAAACGAAACCTGTACGGATGATGTGCAGTGTGACTACCAATACATCTGCTCTCCCGAGAAAAAGCTGATTTGTACCACCAAGTGCAGTTATTTTTTCACCAGTGACGACTGTCCGTATATGGGACCTGATGGACGCGGAGATTTTTGTATGCCGGTTTCGGATACATCCATCCGTGGTGTTTGTATGCCGGGGGACATCTGCACCAGCGGTGAAGACTGCCAATGCAACGGCGATAGCTGTGCGAACCTAGGCGATACCTGTATTGAAGTGAGTGACAGCACACGCGTTTGTCAGGTCGGTTGCGAGATTATGTGGGGCCTTGCTGGTCCTGATGCTTACGAAGATACCTGTGCGCCTACGGCGGGGCAGCCGACTTATTGCCAGCCACTTGGAGCGATAGGAAAGCAAAAACTGGTTTGTTTAGATGCAACCGCAGCGCAAGATGACGGCAACACGTGTACAGTTGGTTCTCAGCCTTGCGGCCAAGGTTCACTTTGCGTGAATGACCGATGTCGACGTTACTGTAATCTTGATTGGAATCCCGCGAGCGATCTCAGTGGAAGCAATCCAAGTTGTGGTGAGACGGAGTTTTGCTGTGATCTTGGACTTAGCGCCGATGATTCGTTGGGTTATTGCTCTGCAACTTGTGATTGATTGAAGCTTGCAATCAACCGAGACCCGTTCCTTGTGACTTTTGAATCAGCGCATCGATCATGCTCTTAGCCTTATCGTCCAGGCCGGTAAATTCTATTCCCATCCCAGCTTCTCGTCGTCCGCTTTTGCCTCGGGTGACCCAAACGACAATGGCCGTCGTTGTAAATGCTTCATCCTGACCGGGAACAGAAAATGAGACGTCGACTTCAGCTCCGATATCCATCAAGAGATCTGATCTGAGAAAGGCGCCGCCAGCACTGACATTGACTGTATCGAATAAAATCTCTCCGTGAACAGGATCTGTGGCGTCGCTTAGTTTGAACTCCACAGAGAGAGGATAGCGGTTGTAGCGTCGCAGTTGATTTGCGGGATCTGAAAGAACCGTCATGTAACACCCCAATCGTGCCCTATGGGCGATGATAACCGGTGCCAAGTCTGATTTGCTCAACCCGGTATAGCTGTTCCAAAAGCAGGGCCAGTGCCATACGGTGGGGCAGAGTCATCTTTGTAAGAGAGAGAGTTCGGTTGGCGCGTTCTTTTACGCGGTTGTCTAAACCATCGGCTCCACCGATGATCCAAGCAACGGTTCCAACGCCATTGTCTCTCCACTTCACAATCTGACTTGATAGCTCCATGGTCGACCACTGTCCGCCGTGCTCATCAAGGGCTATAACTTGGTGACATCCATCGATGTTTTTCAAGATCGCATCGCCCTCAGAAGACATCGTACCTTCTTTCAGGCGGATCAGGTCAATTTTTGCGCACTTCTTTAATCGCTCGAGGTAGCGTTGGGCACTTTCAAGCTGAGGATCTTTGGCTTTACGGCCAACACAGATAACGCGGTGGGAGAGCATAAGTGGAATTATGCGGTTTGGTGCGAGCGCTCTTCTTCGGAAATAACTTCTCTTGGAGCCTCGTCCCAGAGGTCTTCTAGAGCGTATACATCACGGGTAAATTGGTGAAATACGTGGAAAATCACGTCACCAAAATCTACCAGCGCCCATTGGCCGCTTCGCAATCCTTCGGCGCTCTTGTTGAGCATGCCATGGTTGGATTTGAGTTCGGCGATGGCTCCTTGGGCAATCGCTTCGACGTG
>CAZZDT010000092.1:0-8757 GCA_964652435.1 uncultured Bdellovibrionales bacterium | reverse complement strand
CTGCAAGATCACGGGTATCGCCATTGACGGTGTCCTCAAGGCGAACAGCTTCAACCTGGTCTTCCCCAAGCACTTCGATCACGCGGCTATTCGTAATAATCTCAATCTTTTCATGCTTTTGGACGCGCTCAAGCATGATTTTCGAGGCGCGAAAGACCTCTCGGCGGTGAACAAGCGTTACCTTACTGGCAAAACGTGCCAAAAAGAGTGCTTCTTCCATAGCGGTGTCACCACCTCCCACAACCACAAGTGGTTGATCGCGAAACATAGGCAAGGCACCGTCACAAGTTGCACAGGCTGAAACGCCCTTGTTCATCAAGCGTTGCTCACTTTCAAGGCCAATGTACTTCGCTGAAGCACCGGTGGCGATGATGATTGCCTTAGCGAAATAATCAACACCGTCGCTCTTCACGCGGAAGGGACGTTTGGAAAGATCGACTTCTTGAACATCCTGCATCACAGAACGGGTTCCAAAGCGTTCAGATTGCGCTTTAAAGGCCATCATCATTTCTGGGCCCGTCACGCCATTTGGAAAACCTGGATAGTTTTCGACCTCGGTCGTCGTCATCAACTGACCACCGGGAATACCCCCAGCGCTGAATCCCTCGAACATAAGAGGCTTTAGGTCAGCTCGAGCTGTATAAACCGCTGCCGTGTGTCCCGCAGGGCCTGAACCAATAATAATTACGTTTTCCACATCTGCCATAACGCATACTCCGATGACTTGATTTTACGGATTACTCTAAACACCGTTTAAGGCGATACGGTCAACGGTTGAAGGCTATTTTCGACGAATTTCATACTTTCTTCTCGATTTTAAGAATCCTTGGACCATTGTCGGACTTGTGGGAGAATACCCCCCATGAGGCGGATATAATGAAGAAAGTAAAATCACACTGGCTTGTATTTGCAGGCATCTTAGTGGGCATCGTTGTTGGGTCCATCATTAATGCCCAGCACATTGACGAGGTGCGCCAAAACGTATTGGGGCAACACTACGTTGAAGCCGATCTCCACGCCAATTCCAAGCAGCTTAGCGACGCCCTCGTTGCGTCCGTGAAATCCAGCCCTCTGGGGGCCACCCTTGATGGCCTCGGACGTATCTTCCTGAACCTCTTGAAAATGGTCGTCATTCCCTTGGTATTCTTCTCGATTGTCTGCGGGATCTGCTCGATGGGAGGCGGCAGCGCTTTGGGCCGCATCGGGCTGAAAACCATGGGCTGGTACACACTGACCAGTATCCTGGCCATTGTCACCGGGCTTTTCACCGTCAATCTTCTCAGCCCAGGTGAAGGCACCAACATTATGATCCCGACTCAAGGCCGGGAAGCCCATCCACCGGATGGCTTCTGGGACGTGGTGGTCAATATGGTTCCAACCAACGTCATCGAATCCGCGGCTAAGTTCGACATGTTTGGAGTCATCGTCTTTGCGATACTCTTTGGAATCTTTCTCACCCGGATTGATGAGCAACATCGCGATATTATGATTGGGTTTGTTGAAGGCGCCGCCGATGTCATGATGAAAATGACTATGTGGGTCATCTCACTGGCCCCAGTAGGCATCGCCGGACTCATTGGATTCACCGTAGCCACCAGTGGCCCACAGATTTTCCTCAGCCTCATTGGTTTTGTCCTGACTGTGGCTGTGGCCCTGGGCGTTCACTTTATGGTCACGCTGCCTGCTCTGTGCTGGGTACTCACACGCCGCAATCCATATATGTTCATGAAAGCAATGAGCCCTGCCCTGCTCACAGGATTTTCCACTGCTTCAAGCTCTGGTACCCTGGGCGTAACCATTGAAACCGCAAACGAAGAAGCTGGTATATCCAACAAGGTAAGTAGCTTCGTCCTACCACTGGGCGCCACAGTGAACATGGACGGAACCGCGCTCTTTGAGTGCGTTACTGTTTTGTTCATTGCACAAATTCATGCAGCAACCCATCCAGATTTTGCGCCCCTTACCATCCAAGCACAGCTCATGGTCGTATTCCTCGCGCTTGCGGTCAGTATCGGAGCAGCCGGCATACCCCATGCAGGACTCGTCATGATGGTCATTATTCTCAACGCAGTGAATCTGCCTTTGGAGTACACAGCACTTATCTGGGCAGTTGATCGCGTCCTGGACATGGCTCGTACCATGACCAACATATGGAGCGACTCATGCGGTGCACTGGTGATTGCCCATACCGAAGATGCTATTGATGACAGCGTCTTGTTTGACCTTGCCCAGGAAAGCTAGGACATAGCTCGCTTAGATAGCTCATCTGAAATTGCGAATCTTGTTTGGGCATCCTTAACAAAAAACTCAATTTCCTTTTCCGGAGTGCCTCGAACCCGAAGCTCTTGTGCAACCGTTCCAATGATTTCCGGCCGGATAAGTTCATCCCGTGCTAGAAGCATCGCTGTTTGAAGATAAGAACGGGTCATAAACACACGTGAGTCATCCGGCGTAGCGGGCTCTTTACCCGTGGCAAGGTGAATAAAAATAGAACCGATGGGATCAGACTGGTAACGAAGCCTCGCCGAGAGTTCGAGGATATTTCGAATGTCCCGAGATGCCACGCCCATGGAATTGAGTTCTCGTTGCAAGGATGCCCCCCGAAGCCCACCACAAACTCGACCAAAAAGCCTAAAGACTTCGGAATCTCGCTCAACGTCATCACCAAAGAAATACCACTGAGCCCCGGGAGGAAATTGCTCTGCGTAAAGCAACAACGCAGTCAGTTTATAACCAACCTGCTCTACAATTCCCTTGGGCTTACCTCGTAACAACAAACCCAACTGGTCTTTAAAGGTAATTCCATCGTACTCAATACCATCAAAGAGCATTCTCTTTTCAATCACAGGGCGAAGCTGCTTTGGACTTCCACTGATAAAATACAATGGAGTCATTCCAAAATCAGATACTGTCCCCCTCCGCCAGGCTCGCAGCGTTGCCACAACACCGTCGATGGGCTCTTTATCCAAAGCAAATTCAAAGGGAATTCCCATCAATCCACGAATGCTTGAGAAGCGGGTAGACAAATAAGTTTTATCGATGTCGCAAATTAGGATTGGGCCCGAGTAATCCGGTGACAGTTGTCTCGCGTTACTCTGATTTAAAAATCGGCCAATGCTCATGGTTCTACCGGCCACCAAATGCGCGGTCGAGGTCTAAGTCTGAACGTAAAACCGCAGATAACACTTCTCGAGCATCACACTCCTGAGCATCATGACAAAGCTTGTCCACTGCTTGGACCAAGGGCAATTCAACACCGTGCTGCTTCGCTTTCTCAACTGCCGCTTGAGCTGTTACAACACCCTCGAGTGCCTGCTTGCCGGTTCCCAATTCATCGCTTCTCTTACCGTCAACGATGGCTGCACCCAACTCATAATGTCGATCTGTGGATGCCACTTTTCGAGGAATCATGTCGCCGATACCCGCCAGACCTGCAAACGTGACTGGCTGTGCGCCAAATGCCATTCCCAGCCTAGCAGCATCCGCAAGCCCATGGGTTAACAACACCCCGCGGGCGGTTTCGCCCAAGCCCAGTGCATTTGAAACGCCAACAGCAATGGCCGTAACATTTGATATTGCACCGATGATCTCAACCCCTACGGGGTCACTGCTGCTATGCAAATACAGAGCTGAATCATGGGATACAAAGTTCAATACGTCCAAAGCTTCCTGGTAACGCGAGGCAACGACTGCACTGACCGGCAGTCCCTCATGGAGTTCTGGTGCAAACAATGGGCCCCCTAAAACCCCGATTTTCCGTACACACGTCTCTTGTCGAATCACTTGGTGTGGCAGAATAAAGCCAGGCTCTACCCCTCGAATACCGTGCAAAACAATTTGGTCACCGCGGGCAACATTCCCATAAACCGCCATCACTTCTCGCAGTCCGTAAGCAGGAAGTGCGGGCAAGATGAGATCAGCCGATTCACACGCCGATTCAACCGTATCGGCGATGTGCCATGCTTTATTCATCCGTGCCAACTGAGTACGAACGGTTTTGCGCCGTGCCCAAATGGTAACCGAAGCTCCAACGCCAGAAAGCATTCCTGCAACAGTCTGCCCCAGACGTCCTGCACCCAGTACTGCAACCCGAGGGCGAATCATCGTCGACTCTGTCATGATGCCCCCAAGATTTGGCGATGGTTTCCAGCAAGGGCTGGTCTTAAACCCAGGCGCTCTTCCAGCCCATAACCTTCAAGACGATTCTGATAGTAAAAAAGCAAGCTTCGGTCGCCAATGAACAACCGATCGCCTTTTCGATAGATGGCATGTTTTTGGTGATAAATAGAAAAGTGACGAAGTGCATCGGCCATCACGTCATCCGCAGGAGCGTGTCGAATATCCGGAGATAGGCGAATCCCTCCCCGCGACTCAATATCTCGAAGGGTCGTCATCAATTCATCCAACGCTCGATAAACATCACGGAGCTCAAAATTATCCGCAGCACCACCCAATCTTAGCAGCCGCATAAGATCCATCTGTCGATTGCTTGATCTGAGAATTTCAAAAACGCACCGTGCCGCCACGTTTGTGGACTGCACCACATTATCCTTCGTGAAGGTTTCCTTAATGCGCTCGCCAACTTCACTGGTATATTCGCGATCTCGGCCAGGCATGGAAACATATTCATCACCCGACAAAATATATCGGTTGATATCAATACTGCGTCCCCTTGGATCTACACTCATGCCATCATCATTCACCGGGTTTCCAAATGGGTCACAACCACGGCCAAAGGTCACGTAAATCTTAGAATGAAGATTCATGCCCTGATTCATAAAGTCCAGGATTCGAGCTGGCTTTGAAAATTCATCATCTGAAATGATGTAACGTGATTTACCAACCTCTTTGAGAAAATCATCAATCAACGTTTCGGCTTCCAGAACCAACTGAAACGATAAGGTTGTCGGGACAAAGAATATCTTGGAACGGTCTTTTTGACGCTTCACATTGTTGATGAATGCTTGCAAACCCGTGCCCGCAAGTCCCAGCTTAAGATAGCGTTCAATGGCTCCAGAACGTGACCGCGTGCCTCCCGGAAAAAAGAGATTGTCGTAACCATACTCCAAAGTCAGTGTCGCATATTCCTTGAGCACCTGCTTGTAGAGCGGGCAGGTCTTACGCCGGTCGACGGTATAAGCACCCAGGTTGTGCATGAAGTAACTGATCAGCGGGTTTGAGAAGAGGTTTAAGCCAGCACCGTAGATAAGCGGCGGTAACCCTAAGCGATAGACGGCAAACCCAAGAACCAAGGAGTCCAGGTTGCTCACATGATGCGGAACCATGACAACGGTTCCCAACTCATGCAAACGCCTTAGATGCTCGGTCTCTCCCTGAATCACCATAGCCTGCTCCAGGCCTGGCAATTGAGGAAAGCGTGTGAGCAACCTTTTGGGCGAAACAGCGTTGATTAAGAGGCCCAGGGCAGCCGGGCCCACTCGAGTAGCCATCCGATACACACGCTCATCAAAATTGCCGCAGATCTCTCGGGCATATCGAGAAACCACTTGAGCCAAAGCATCTTTATGACCATGAGCTGAGTTGTGATTGATTTCGCGTCGAATACCGTTGAAAAAATTCAAACCCTCATCGCGCTCTTTCGTGTCTGACTCTTCCTTTAAGCGGCGCGTCTCATGGTAAACGCTATCGGCAAGAATATCCTGATACTGAAGACCATCGAGTCCTCCCAAGGAGGCCAAAAGCCGACTCTGTACATCCGTGAGCAAACGCTCTCTGTCTTCGCTGCGCATACAAGAATTGTAGTCCGATAGCCGGGTTCAACTCCAACGATGACGCGATAAATACTCGAATTCAGAAAGAAACGGTCTAGAGGTAAAGCATCACATAGATAATCACACCGGTCACAGAGACATACATCCAAATAGGAAATGTGATCTTGGCGATATTTCGGTGCTTTTGCACTTGGTTGTTCCAGCCCCGGTACAAAGTTATCAATGCCAAAGGCAAGATGCCCGCGGCCAAAACGATGTGTGTAAGCAAAACCGTGTAGTAAAATGTTTTATGGTCGCCGGTATAAGCTTTCGGTGCCACCTTAAACCAATGGTAAATCACATAACTCACCAGAAACATGCTGGATGTGGCAAAACTTGCCATCATCACGTTCTTATGAGCCTTAACTCGCCGATTTTTCACAAGAATCAGGCCTATCACCAAGAGAACGCCCGTGATGGTATTCAGGGAAGCATTCACCGTTGGCAAAGCAGACACATCAAGCATCCCCGCCGTGCCCTCAGGCCGTGGGCCGAGAATCAAAAAGGCTACCGCGGCCGCCAACACTGCAGAAACAACATAAATTATTTTAAGCCAGAAGTTATCTTCTGCCGGACTCATGCGACTGACTTCATGCATGCCGGACCTCCTTAAAGGCGTGTTTGGCCAAACACCCTGTGAGCTCGGATTCACTCACGCTTTTGCCTCATTTTCCCAAGAATGCAAGGCTATAGTAAAATCACTGGCGTAAGCCCAGTTCGGGAGATATGAGCGTCCCATGCAAGCCACTTTACCCATTGGGGTCTTTGACTCAGGGGTCGGCGGACTCACCGTCCTGCACGCCCTGACAGACCTTCTGCCGAACGAATCGGTCCTCTACCTCGGTGATACCGCCCGAGTGCCCTATGGGACCAAGTCGGCCGCCGTGGTTGAGGCCTATGCTCTAAGATGTGCAGGATTCTTGGTAAATCAAGGGGCCAAAGCCATTGTTATCGCCTGCAACACCGCCAGTGCCGTTGCCGTAGATTCGATCCGGCGGCAATTCAATATTCCCGTGGTTGGCGTCATTGGCCCCGGTGCAGATGTCGCATGCAATGCCACTCAAAACGGTCGAATTGGAGTGATGGGAACCCAAGGAACCATTCAAAGCGGCGCCTATCAAGCAGCCATTGAAACAAGGCGTCCAGGTAGTACAGTCATTGGCCAACCGTGTCCGCTCCTGGTACCGCTGGCCGAAGAGGACCTCGTAGAACATGCAGCCGCCCGGCTTTTGGCCGAGGATTACCTAAAGCCCCTCTTAGAGGCTGATGTAGATACATTGGTGCTTGGCTGTACCCACTACCCGCTCTTTAAAGACCTGCTCAGTGAACTTGCTGGACCAGATATTCGAATCATCGACAGTGCCACAGCAGTTGCCGACGCAGTTGAAAAAGAACTCATTGCCCATAAGCTAACGAATTCAAGTGGTGCGCCGGCCACCAAACGCATCTTTGCCACAGACTGGGGCCAGAGATTCGAGCAAGTCGGATCAAGGTTTCTTGGCACTTCTTTGCCTGAAGTCGAACACGTCGACCTCTAATCCAACCACGTCTGCCATCGAGACAAAAAAAAAGCCGTGACCAAAGGCCACGGCTTTTCAATTTTCAATCAACTGCGTGATTAGCTGAATGTATAACGAACCAGGAACGCACCTGATACCGCCAAAACATTTGGCCCAATCACAAAGTAGCTGTTCAATGACACACCGGCCGAAAAGTCGGTGAGCAAAGTCAGATACTTAATATCAACCCCAGCCATTGCGTGAGGAGCAATAGGGCTCATACCGCAATCGGTGCATGGGTTTGCCGTATCGGTTGGCGTTGGACTTAAGAGAGTAAGACCCGCACCAAGCTTAGGCTCAATCGCAATACGCTGAGTTGGACGAAAAGACGCCAAACCTTCAACTGCGAACATAGTCATGTCGTAGCTTGCGATTTTTTTACCTGAGAAAGACTCCACCGTGCTTGGGTCATCGTACGCAGAAATAGGATTCTGCGAGATATATCCCATTGAAATGGATCCCTGAACGCTAAACATGTCACTTAAATCGTAACCACCGCGTACAGAAACGAAAGGTTGCAGGTTAGAATAACCAGCTTGATTTCCAAGACTGATCAGAACACCAACATCACTTGAAAGATACCAACCACGGTCCAACTCAAAGTTAGCCAATCGGTCTTCACCAATCTGAGCATTTGGGTCCCGAGCTTCCGCCTCAGCTTGCGCCTGCTTTAGCTCATCCAAACTAACGGTCTCTTCCGAATCGCTGAAGAGATCATCATCATCCAAATCCTGAGCCATTGTTTGAAAGGGAAGTAACAACCCTACCAACAAAGCTCCCAACCAATACACTCTTGGGCTCATAGCCATTATATTCTCAGCCTCCGCCTGACTTGAAGATCCAGGGATAGGTTACATCTGCAGTACCGCCACCGGCACACGGTGGGAACTTAAGACGCTTAATTACGCGGAGCAAGCATTGCTCGACATTTGCGTTCGCCATGGTTGTCTCTGCAACGCGAGTTGAGAGAACGCTACCAGTTGGTCCGATTACCCAAGCAGTTGTAATCTTACCACTGAGGTTCGGGTTACGTGGAAGTTCTTTTTCGTAGCAGTACTTAGCCTGGCTCTGAACTCGGCCTAATACGCGTCGAACAACTGCACCGGTCAAACAACCTTTTGTGATGGTTCGTCCAACACTAACTTTGTATTTGCCTTTACCACGGCCACCGAGGTCAACATCACCGAGACCTCCGGTACCACGTCCAGTTCCGCTGCCGAAGCCACCGATACCCAATGAGTTACCGCCGCCACCAGCGCCAGTACCACGGGTTCCAAGACCACCTGCACCACCTGCATCACCCATGGCACTTCCGCGAAGACCACCGAGAGCATTGTTGATACCTGTACCGAGACCACCAGGACCGAAAACGTTAGAAGCAGATGAATTCTTGCTGCCCTTCAATGCTGCAAAGATACCTGATTCCT
>CAZZDT010000091.1:0-8785 GCA_964652435.1 uncultured Bdellovibrionales bacterium | reverse complement strand
CCGAAGGCTTAACCGGCTTTACCAAGTAAGCGTCGGCTCCAAGAGATAAGCCTCGGTCTCTATCTTCGCGAGCGCCCTCAGTCGTAACAATGATAATCGGAATGTCACGATGCTTGGGATCTTTGCGAACCATTCCCACGAGTTTCAAACCGTCCATCATAGGCATATTGATATCCGTAATAAGGATGTCAATTTGGTGTTCCCGCATTTGCTTAAGGCCATCAACACCATCTTCGGCCTCAAGGATCTTTAGCTCTCCCATCTGACCCAAGGCAGAAACAAGGAGTTGTCGCATAGTCGGAGAATCTTCAACAACGAGTGCAGTATAATCGGTCATCACTCGGCCTCCCCAGGTAACATCACCGCGAGTAAATCACTCCGCTTAGAAAAATCACGTCCAGAACCCGACACCAATCTGGCGGCAAGTAATGAAACAAGAATAGTCGTGCTCAACATTTGGTACAATTGCAGCTCAGCTGCCCTAACTTCGGTCTTATGGCCCAAGAACTTATAGCATAGCAAAAGCGCCGCTCGCTTGTTCGCTAATTTAAGTGGCACCACCACTCGAGGTTCAGCCGGGTTAATGGTTTCCATCACGACCAATGAATCGGAGGTATAAGGTTTATCCGATTGAACACAGTTCCCGACTACACCAGCCGACAAATCAAGTTCAGCAACAGATTGCTCCGTTAAACCAACCGCCATCACAGGAAGTAATTTATCCCCCTCTTCAGACACCATCGCGATGGCAAAGTCTGTAGCTCCCACAAAGTTCACCATGATTTCCTGAAGAACTTTTTTAGCATCTTCAAATCCAAGTGCCTGTTGAAGCTGGGATGTAGCAATGAGTGTTTCCAATAAATGATTGTTTCGAGCTTCCGCCTTCTGAAGACGCACTTCTGCCTCTTCCAGCGCTTGCCGAAGATCATTCATTTGGTCTTCTTGCCCAAGCGACAAACTGTCGTCCACTGGGTTATCTTCGGACTCCATCGAACTCCCCTTTTATTAATTGAATATTTATCATGATCTACAAGCTGGCCTCAACACTACTGACCAGATCGCACCCCCTCTCCTCGGGCAAATTGGCTCAACCGAGCACCTATTTCGCCCAATGGAAGTACTTCCTTCGCAGCACCACGTTCCACAGCTTCTTTAGGCATTCCAAAAACCGCCGCAGTTTCAGCCGACTCCGCGACAGTATGCCCACCTACATCCATCAATGCCTGCATACCTTGACCACCATCTGTACCCATTCCAGTGAGTAAAATGCCCAAAACCGAACCATCGTATTCACGTGCAACCGATTGAAATAACACATCAACCGAAGGTGCCGTATCCTCGAGGTCCGCGCGCCAGACTCGAAGCTTCCAATCGCCATTGTTGGCTCGCAACTCCATATTATGACCGCCTGGACAAATATATACGTGTCCCGGCCTCACCTCGATGCCATTCTCAGCGAGCACGACCTTAGGAGCAAGCGCACGATCCAGTCTCTCCGCAAAAGCTGAGGTAAAAGTCGCTGGCATGTGCTGAGCAATCAGATAAGCGGTTCCCCCGCCGCCCGGTAGCATGGATAGAACATGGCGCAGAGCCCGAGGACCTCCCGTGGAGGCACCGATACAAGCAATTCTTCGGATCGGTCCTGTAGCCAAAACAGCTGATGAGTCAGAAGAGTCCACCTCAGAAAAACGATCTTTAGAAAGTCTTATTTTCCTCGCAACCCGAGCTTTTCTGAGGATTTCAGCCCGCAGCCGTTCCGAAATTTCGCCTGGAAAAAAGTGCTTGGATTTAGCAACAAAATCATAAGCTCCTAAATCCAGCGCATTAAAGACATCTTGAGCACGGCTGTGAGCGCTCACCACGAGCACCGGCATAGGCTTTTGTTCCATGATCATTCGAAGAAACGTAAACCCATCCATGCGCGGCATTTCTAAATCGAGTGTCACCAAATCGGGACTCAAGGTCATAGCCAATTTAAGTCCTACTTCACCATCGGCGGCGGTCCCAATGACCTCGAAGTCTGGATGACTGTTCAAGGTTTGAACAATGGTCTCACGATTAAAGCTAGAGTCATCAATTACAACAACTTTGATAACCTTCGACATCAAAGTCCTCCGTCGCGATCCAGGGGTTCTTCCAACGGCTTGCGATAAACGATGCCTCGCTTCAGTGGAATGAGCTCAAAGCCCGTAGATAAATTCACCAAACTTTCAGAGTGTCCCAAAAGAAGATAGCCGCCGGGTCTCAGGCGTTCCAAAAACTCCTGTAAGAGTTGCTCACGACTTTCTTTTGCAAAATAAATCATCACGTTGCGGCAGAATATGACATCGAAATTTCGGTAACCAACCAACGTGGAAGAATCGATGAGATTCGCTTGTTCAAATGTGACCTGTCGGCGAATATTTTCGTTGATTCGAAAGCGTGCGCCCTCACGCCTAAAATAGCGCATCATTACATCTGGGCGCGTCTCGCGAAATGAAGCTTCGCGATAAATCCCATCCCGTGCCTTATCCAATACTTGCTGGGAAATATCGTTGGCCAAAATATTAAACTCGAATGAGTTTGTGAATCCGGAGTCATTAAGCAACATTGCTAATGTGTAGGGCTCCTCACCACTCGAACAACCTGCAGACCAAATATTAACTGGTAACTCTTGGTCATGCGCCTGGAGAACATCGGGAATAATTTCTTCGATGAAATCTTTAAGCTGATACTCTTCCCTGAAGAAATAGGTCTCGTTGGTCGTGATACGTTCAACAATCTCACAAAGCTCTTGATATCCATCGCGAGTATACTTGACGTAACGGTAATAACTTCGAAAGCCATCAAGCTCCAAAGCTTTCAATCGAGGACGCAGCCTACGCTCCAACAAAAAGGTCACATTATCCGGCAAGAAGATACCGCAGTGTTCATGAATAATTTCACGCAGTAGCCGGAATTCCGCCTCTTGAAGGCGGATATTATGTGAACCGTGGCTGCTCACTCACTCTTCTCCACCAACGGTTCGAGTTCTTCAAACGCTGCACGAACAATAACTTCGCGCTCAGTCTTAAGCAGCTCGTCATACACTTTCTTAGAAATAACAATACGCCGTCGCTGCGCCATCTCTGCCGCGGCAAGTCGCACATCCCAAGAACCATGCTTCATCGCTGCCAACAGACGCTCTCCTGCTTCATCCCGAGAGAGGCATCTAAGAACATTCATGGCTTCTACAACAACTTCTGAATCACTGTGGGCTAAACCCGTATCGATAATCTTCTCAATTCCTAAAGGACAGAGCCTTGCCAAAGCCTGCAAAGTCGCGATTACAACGGCTGGTGAATGATGCTCTACCATCCGAAAAAGTTCTTCAACCACCAGGTGAGAACCTGAACGGCCAAGAGCTTCTACAACTTCAGATACAACCCAAGGGTCCTCATCCTCCATGGCTTCTTGGAGTGCGGTTAATGCTTGGTCTGTACTGAAAGCACCCAGCGCCCTTGCTGCTGCTGCCCGAACTTGTGCTACCGCATCATTCAGAGCTTCAAGTAGGACTTCTTCGGGAAAGCTTCCTCCGTACGACAAAGATGCACCCAATGCCGCTTTTCTTATTTTAGGATTTGCACTGCGAACACCGTTAACAACAACATCGAGATCTTTAGAGCGCCGTAAAGCTCCTAACACCGAGAGCCAAACAGCATTTTGCCCTTTTCTCTCGATCATGAGTCGAACCTGATCGGCCACCCGTTGAGGATGACGTTTACCAATGGCTGATAACGCCAGTGTCGCGGGCTGCTTGAGATCAGATTCACCATTCATGATGAGCTCGACGATAATATCAACTTCCGTCGCACCACCGATTCGAGCCAAAGCATGAATTGCCGCCTCCGCGGCCCTTGAATCACCACCGTGTGCAGTACGCACCAAGGTAGGAATGACCGAGTCATCACCCAGAAGTTCGAGAACCTCTAGAAAAAGTACCCGGGCGCTTGCCCGCGTGGTACTAAACTCACGCATCAAGGGCTCAACGACTTGGGGCCCCATGTTTACAACGGCTTCTACCGCTCTTGGCTCCCAAGTTTCACCCGTGCCCGCTCTCAAGATGTCAGAGGCAAACTCAGGGTCACCAATCATTACCAAAATATCAAAAGCGTACTCAGCAATGATGGGGTCTTTATCTCCTAATGCTTCTCGAATTCTTTCTAAGACACCTTCAGAGTCAAAAAGCTCTTTCTTTAGATCGGCTAAATCTAAAGGTGCATACACATCCATGGCATGCCGAATACCTTTAAGAGCGCCTGTTCGAATACTTCGAGAGCCGTCTGTCATTTGCCCCGCAAGCAACCCAAAAGCTCGAGGGTCTCCAGAGAGTCCCAACAAAGGACCAACCAAACG
This sequence comes from uncultured Bdellovibrionales bacterium, assembly GCA_964652435.1. Lineage (GTDB taxonomy): Bacteria > Myxococcota > XYA12-FULL-58-9 > XYA12-FULL-58-9 > JABJBS01 > JABJBS01. The sequence goes on along the minus strand of CAZZDT010000091.1, from coordinate 4,411 downwards.
AACAATCGAGCGCTCCTGAGCCCATTTTTCTAGAATTGAGAATTCGACTTCGGCTTTACAAGTTCCAAGAGCACCCACCAAGTAATTCAAGAGCTGCTTATCACCTTGTGCCTCAGAAGCCCGGCGAACCAACTCGCCAACCACAGACTGGCCGCCAATATGCCCCAACGCCTCGACCACCGCAGCCTGAACGTTTCGGTCGCGGTCATTCAATGCTGCAAATAAACTGACTCGAGCGGTATCGGTCCCAATCGAGCCAAGAATTTCGACAATAAATTTTCTGCGGCTGCTATCAGCGGTAGCCAAGGCAACAACGAGATGCTCGAGCGCTCCGGCCCCGATTTCAATAAGGGCTTCAGCCGCTGTATTTCTTAAGCGCGCGTTGTTGTCTGCACTTAAGCCTTCGGTTAGGGCCGCAATCAAATCATGGGTATGTTCAAAAGCGGCAATTTTTTCTACCGAAGCTTTGCGAACGCGCCAACTGGGATCGCCCATCAATTCGATGATTTGTTCAATTGCATTTTCATCACTGGGATTAATCGCTTGGATCGATGCGTAACGGTCATTCTCCGGTTTAAGACTCGCAGATTTTTCCTTATGCGCAGTCTCGGAGAACGAGGCCGGCCCTTTAATTTTGGATTCAGTTGTCACAGCCCTAAAGCCTCCCGGTTTACGCGGGTTCCCCCATAACCTGATTAGGAGTCATCACATTAATCTCCTCATCGGATTCCACAACATTACGGACATTCAAGAGAATTAGAATTCTCTGCTTGTGATGACAAACTCCCATAAAGTAAGGGGCCCTATCTGCATCCAAAAAACCGGGAGCAGGACGAATTGAGGACTTAGGAACGCGGACAACTTCGGTAACAGCATCAACAATCAAACCTAAAACACGACCATCAATCACCAGAATAATCACTCTGCGCTTAGAGGAGTCGCTCTCCAAAGGTGGAAGACCGAAGCGGCGACGCATATCAACCACTGGAATCACCGAACCTCGTAAACTGATAACACCTTCTACGAAACGTGGACCCCGTCGAACCGGAGTAACAGGCAATGGCCTGATGATCTCACGAATACGCAGAATATCGACCACATACTCTTCATCACCAACTTTAAATGCTGTGAGCTGGGTGATTTCATCAGTGGAATTGCTTAAAGCCTCCATCAGGTACGCTCCAATACGCTAACAACGCTATCACCATCCAAAATAATCAGAATACGCTCACCAATTCGCCCTACACCGCGAATCACGTCCCCTGCTTCTAACTTCATCGTTTGCGGCTTTGCTTCGATATCAGAACGCTCCAAGCGAACAACGCTGGTCACCCGGTCAACCAAGATCCCAACCGGCTCACCATCAGCCCGCAAAACCAATACCCGACTCGAGCGAGAAATTTCTTGGGGTTCCAGCTTCAATACAATTCTTAAATCGAGAATAGGAACAACGGTTCCTCGTAATGAGATAACCCCCAAAAGCCACTGAGGCGCCCTAGGTACCTCTGTAATCTCAGGAACCTTGATGATCTCACCAATCTCTAAAATATCAACTGCGTATTCTTCGTCGCCGACCCAAAAGCTCAAGAATTCGACGATGCTGTCAGGCATAACCGCAGCACTTGAAAAGGCGGGATCGGAGAGATAACTGGCGAGACTTTGTTGTTGTTCCTCTTTTGAGACAAAAAACTCGCTAATATCCGTTATATCTTGAACACCCAATAGAGGCGGCAAAACACCCCGACGCATCGCGAGTCCTTCTTGTGGGTCAAAATCACCGTTATCAGAATCACTCATCGTGCCGCGCTCGCTCTCTCTTCATTTTGAGAAGTGATTTCATTGATAAGTCCAACCATATCGATAACCAAAATTGTCTTTTGATTGCCAAGCTCCGTAGCTCCTGCAATACCAGGTAGGTTTCTCAATCGCCGGCCCAAAGACTTGATAACAATGTCTTGCTGTCCGATGAGTTCATCCACCACCAAAGCCATTCTGCTTTCACCAACACCGGCGACAACACTGAAGGCGTCCTGAGATCTTTCACCTTCCATGCCGAAAATCTCGCGTAAATCGACCAAAGGTACTGTGGTCCCACGTACTGAAATAACTTCCCGGGTTTCGATGGTTTTGATTTGCGTTTCCTGGAGTGACAGCGTTTCCAAGACGTTGTTCAGGGGCAGCGCGTAAACTCTATCTGCTATGCGAACAATCAGAGCTGGGATAATTGCCAAAGTAATGGGCAGCGTAACTGTCGTTCGCGTTCCTTGACCAATCTCAGATTCCACATCGATGATTCCGCTTAGTTCAGCAATGTTTGTTTTTACTACGTCCATCCCAACACCACGACCACTGTATTCGGTCACCTGATCGGCCGTTGAGAAACCCGGCATAAATAGCAAATTGAAAATCTCGCGGTCATTCATTTCCCGCGCACGTTCCTCTGTAATCAATTCTCTCTCGAGAGCACGCGACAGAACTTTCTCGGTATTGATGCCACGACCATCATCCGCAATCTCCACCACAACGTGGTTACCTTGCGCGATAGCGGTTAGCTTAACACGGCCTTCTTCATCCTTACCGGCTTCTTTTCGTTCTTCGGGAGATTCCAAGCCGTGGTCAACGGAGTTACGAATCAAGTGCATCAATGGGTCAGCAAGATCCTCAACAATAAGCTTATCAAGCTCCGTATGAGCACCGCTTACTTCGATTCGAACACGCTTTCCTAATTCGCGGCCAATCTGTCGACCAATACGCACCATCCGCTCAAAAAGGTTTTCAAGCGGAACCATTCGAACTTCCATGATACCCGCTTGTAAGTCGGCTAAGCGGCGCTCAAAGTTACGACTGGCTTTATGCAGATCAACGGCCATGCCTGTAAAGCCAATCTCCTGCTTCAACTCTTCACTTAAGCGCTGAACAGCCATTTTCGTAAGCGCCAATTCGCCCACCATATTCATCAAGCGATCCAGGCGACGAATATCAACGCGAACCGTCTGCATGGCGGCTCGTTGAGGGTTCGGTGCAGACTCCGCCTTTTTGGGTTCTGCTTTCGGTTTCTTAGCAGGTTTCGGCTTGGGTTCTTCAGCTACAGGTTCTGGAGCTGGAGCTTCATCAACACCAATAGGAGCCGCTTCTTGCTTTGCTGGAGCCGCTTTTCCGGATTTTCGACCGATGGGCACAATTTGCGCGCCTTCGACGGTGATGATCTCGTTTAGTTCACCCTGAGTAAGTTCCGAGCCAACAATGATATCAAAAGCCAGCGTACCAGGATCTGTTTCCTGAGAGCTTGGCAGTTTTGAGATAACTTCACCCTTACCTTTAAGGGAAGCATCGAGTTCAGCCAAACCTTGATCAAAAGTCGCCAGATCAAACGCAGTGTGAAGCGTATAGAGGTTTTTGCCTCGCTTAACATTCTCGCGCAGTCGGTGCTCTTCGTATTCCGTGAGAACACCTAAAACTTCTTCACCAACATCGACTGTTTCGAGAATATCCTCGCCAGCGTCACCCTGGTCACCTTCGGCAACTTTCTGAAGTTGGTCTCTTAAACTTTGAGAACCGTTGCCGTCACCTTTTTCGCCACGAGATGCCTCTTCAATCAAAACACCGAAGCGATCCACGCAACTAAAGAGAACATCCAATGCACGGGTATCAAGCGCAACTTTACCCAGTCGCATCCCGTCCAAAACGTTTTCCATATCGTGAGCAAGACCGGCGACCTCTTCGAGGCCGAACATTCCAGCAATACCCTTAAGAGAGTGCGCGCTTCTAAACAGATTGTTTAAACGATCCGGATCGATTTCATCGGACCCACTACGCATTTCATCTTCAACCGCAATAAGATCACGGTTCAGTGCATCCACAATCTCTTGAGCTTCAGCGACAAATTCAGGACTGACGAGAGTTGTCATTCTTTTTCTTGTAGCAACCTGCGCACCGTCTCAATCAAAACCTCATTCTCAAAGGGTTTGACAAGATAGTCGGTAGCGCCCAGTGCAAGACCTTTCTCACGATCACGGGCAGCTCCTTCAGTGGTCACTACAAGAACTGGCGTGTCGACGTGTTGCGGATTGTTTCGGATAAACGAGAGAAGCTCTAAGCCATTTATATTGGGCATATTGATATCGGTGATGATCAAGTCAAACTGCTCCTGTGGAAGCACACGCAGTGCTTCGAGACCATTCTCAACTTCAACAACATCGATTTCCCCGAGCTCATCCACGAGAGAACCAATAAGGCCTCTCATCACTGGAGAATCTTCAACAACCAATACCCTGGGCATAGGACCCATCCCTCCGATTCCATTTCGGTTTGACCCACTAAACAGCTTAGGAGTTTACCGATTTCGAGGCAACACCTGACACACGCAGGAAAAACAACCTGCTTAGTAATTATCGTTTATTTCGGGGTAGAA